>NZ_JBMPPH010000024.1:0-63039 GCF_049340285.1 Undibacterium sp. SXout20W
TGGGTAAGATGTGTGTATGTCATTTCGGGCAACTTTGACTTGGAGGTCTGGAAGGCCGGATGCTACTGCATCTTCCCACCTTTAACCATTTATCTTCAGTTGCACTTCATAGTTGAACTCGCGATTTTAAATAATTGCGTTTGAAGTAGCATCAAAACAAAACGCGCCAGATGATGAGTCTGGCGCGTTTTTTTATTGGCTTCAATGTTGATCTCGTAGATACTTCAATCCTATCGGACATCAGCGCATCTTTATTTGTCTCGCAACATCAACACAAAATCCAACTTGCCGCTCTATGTTTTCAGGAATGGCGATGCGCCCCGCAAGTACGGCAGAAATCCAGTTTGCCGTCGCTTGAGCATCAATGCTATCCGGCGCTTCGGGTGTGCCACCCGCCAAACCATCCTGCTTATCCAAAAGAGTTCTTCCCACCCCATCACTAAACCAATCTATGCGTTGCGCACGTCCTGTACTAGCAACCGTTTCACCTTCCGTACCGCGCATCAAAAATACATCGCCCTCAAGCGGATTCTGATGAATTGAAAAATAGTCCTGCAACATCTGCAAATACTCAGGATGCGTGTAAGAATTCAGACGCAACGCAGGCGAATCAAATGGTTGTAATAATTTAACCAGAGTGTGAGTCGAATTTCTGACACCTAAAATTCGTCGTAAATTCAGCAAGTTCGACATCGATGGTGATAACGTTTCAATGGCAACAAATGCTGGCTGCTGCGCAGCCATTTGGACACTGACTTGCTCTACGGTTTCACATTTCTGAATGTGTAATTCAGAAAAAATTTCTGCTGTGGTTACTCGTCCGGCGTCTTTCGTTACACCGTGCACCAACACTGGCACGCCCCGACGCGCCAGAAGCAAAGCGAGTAAAGGTGTGAGATTGGCTTTTTTTCGAGCGCCGTTATAACTCGGAATAATCACTGGCGCGTACGGGCTATCAGTGGGCGCTGTCAGCGACAAGATAAAGTCTTTAGCCGCGTCAAGAAAACCAGCAATCTCTTCAATGGATTCGCCCTTGATTCGCATGGACAATAATATCGCCCCAAGCTCTAAGTCAGAAACTCGTCCAGCCAACATCGCCTCATACAAAGCCCGGGCATCGTCCCGCCCCATACTACGTGCGCCGTCTTTACCACGGCCAATTTCTTTAATCAGATGCGCCGCAGGAAATGGTGCCATGCCTTTTTCAAGAGAGTTTTTGTCTTTATTTATCATTTCATTAACAGCTTCATGACTGCATTCCATTCTGCCGTCGTCACCGGCGTAATCGATAAACGGCTACCTTTTTGCAATACTTGCATCGTTTCTAGTTCTGGATGAGTGCGCATTTCAGTCAAACTCAGCAGTGGTGTTTTGCGGATCGCTTTAACGTCGACCATCATCCAGCGCGGCGTTTCCGGCGTTGCTTTAGAATCAAAATAATGGCTCTTGGGATCGAACTGGGTATGATCCGGATAAGGCGTCGACGCGACTTCGGCAATGCCTGCGATACCCGGTTCTGGGCAACTAGAATGATAAAACAATACCCCATCACCAACACGCATAACATCACGCATAAAGTTTCGTGCCTGGTAATTTCTGACGCCGAACCACGGCACAGCCACCATTGCCAGCGCGTCGTCGATACTCATTTCAGCAGGTTCAGATTTCATCAACCAATATGCCATAGCAATTCACTCAAAGAAAAAGAGAAAAAGAGAAAAAGAGAAAAGGTGAAAGATAAAAAATAAAAAGGAAATTGTCGCACAATTAGGAACCGACAATCGGAACGCACACGTCGAGGAACAAATCCACTTCTGAAAATAAAAACGGCTGTCAAAAAATGACAGCCGTTCAGAAAAAGTCCCCACCGATGCCGCTATGCCGGCATCCTGAACCTAAGCGGTTCAAGTTGGCCACGGTCAGTTCAATTTCGGGTTCATCGGACTAGCGACGCTCACACCTATCGAACAATGTTCCACAGCCTATGCACATAAATGGTTCAAGGAATATATGGCATTGGCGAACACGGCAGGGAATTGAAGTTTACTCCCAAATGAAGAATTAGGGTGACTGTTTTTGATTAAATTAAACAATGACCCTGTATTCAAAATAGGTTTTCTTGTGGCGTCAGCGCCTGATCCATCACTTCATGCATCTGTACCATTTTTTGCTTCACCTCTGACATGGACAAACCAGACAGTGGGCCCTCAGGTGATTTGGTCGCGAGTAATTCGGTTGTCATACCCAAGGCTGCCATGACCGCAATGCGATCGGTACCTTTTACTTTAGAGGAATCGCGTAGCGCGGACATTTTTGCATCGAGAAAGGCAGCGGCTTCACGCAATGCTCTATCCTCTCCCTCTTTGCAGGCGAGCTTATACACTTGTCCCATGATGGTGACGTCGACCTGAATCACTTTTTTTTCAGTCATGCTGCTTCCTCGTCATTGGCGATTTCTGCTGGCAATTGTGTCAACAATGCAGATACTCTGGCATGTGCTTGTTGCATGCGTTGCTGCAGGTCATGATTCTGCGAAGTCAACAACGTCACCTCGTTGCGCAAACCTGCATTTTCGTTGCGCAAGGCATGAGTAAGCTCGGCGAGCTTAGCCACTTTTTCAGCGAGTAATTCAAAATCGGAGATCATCATAATTAGTTTTTGGAGTGCAACAAATCTGGGTTCTTATTATACGAGCAAATATTCTGTCAACGCATGTCTTGGTCTAAGTAAGCATCGAAAAAAATGCGACGACCTCAATTTCGCCTAAAAAAAATCACCAATTTGAATGAAATTATCCTAAAAGCCGAAATTCGCCTATAAAAAAACGCCATTTTTGTATGCAAACAATTATTTTATGTGACGAAGCGCACAAAATGTATGGAAGGATCACACTTTTTTAAAAAATAGGTTATTATTTGGTGCATAGCTACCCACGCTAGACTCTTCGTTGGCATCTTTCGGTACCTGATTTATTACCGTTGAAATTATGCCAATCGCCTCCAGATTCAACAATGAATGCGGCGAGTTCCGATTTTCGACCGATATTCTGTGGCGCTGTTACCCCTTAATTTTTCCCTCTCGATGAGGATTCCATGAGCGAAAACATCAAATATGTAAGCGATGCTTCTTTTGAAGCAGACGTATTAAAATCCGACAAACCAGTATTGGTAGACTTCTGGGCTGAATGGTGTGGTCCATGCAAGATGATCGCCCCGATTCTGGAAGAAGTTGCTAAAGAATACGATGGCAAAATCGTTGTTGCAAAAATGGACGTCGACGCCAACCAAGCTGTACCAGCACAATTTGGTATCCGTGGCATTCCAACCCTGATTTTGTTCAAAAACGGCACGGCAGCAGCGCAAAAAGTAGGCGCGCTGGCAAAAGGTCAATTGACTTCTTTCATTGACGCCAATATTTAAGGTATCATCAAGTACTGCATTTGACGTTCGTTCAATTCATGCAAAAGTAAATAAATGCAAATTGAACGAAATATTTCCGATGCAGTACGATCCCCTTAAAATATTAATGTAAAATAAGAGCTTGTTTAAATGGTCATTTGACCGCAAAATACAAATAACTATTCTGCTTATTCTGTAGTTCCTCCGTTCACTCCCCCACCTCATACTCCCATCTCGGGACATTCACCATGCATCTATCTGAATTAAAAGCCCTACACGTATCCGCATTGCTGGAAATGGCTGTAGGACTCGATATTGACAACGCGGCACGTATGCGCAAACAAGAATTGATGTTCGCGATTCTTAAAAAGCGTGCAAAATCTGGCGAACAAATATTTGGCGATGGCGCCCTCGAAGTATTGCCTGATGGTTTTGGCTTCTTGCGTTCTCCTGACGCCAGCTACATGGCATCAACGGACGATATTTACATCTCTCCATCACAGATTCGTCGTTTCAATTTGCATACTGGTGACTCGATCGAAGGTGAAGTACGTACACCAAAAGATGGCGAGCGTTATTTCGCTCTGGTCAAGGTGGACAAGGTCAACGGAGAATCACCAGAAGCGTCTAAACACCGCATTCTGTTTGAAAACTTAACGCCGTTACACCCAAATAAAGTATTGACACTCGAACGCGAAATGCGCGGCGAAGAAAATACCACTGGCCGTATCATCGATATGATCGCACCAATTGGCCGCGGTCAACGTGGTTTGCTGGTGGCGTCACCTAAATCCGGTAAATCCGTGATGTTGCAACACGTAGCACACGCGATTACGACTAATCATCCTGACGTGACATTGATCGTTTTGCTGATCGACGAACGCCCAGAAGAAGTAACTGAGATGCAGCGTTCTGTACGCGGCGAAGTCGTTGCTTCCACGTTTGATGAACCTGCAACCCGCCACGTTCAAGTAGCGGAAATGGTTTTAGAAAAAGCCAAACGCCTCGTCGAAATGAAAAAAGACGTGGTCATTCTGCTCGATTCGATTACTCGTCTGGCACGTGCTTATAATACGGTGATTCCAGCGTCCGGCAAAGTATTGACCGGTGGTGTGGATGCTAATGCGCTGCAACGTCCAAAGCGTTTCTTCGGCGCTGCCCGTAACGTCGAAGAAGGCGGCTCACTGACCATCATCGCGACAGCGCTGATCGAAACTGGCAGCCGTATGGATGACGTGATCTACGAAGAATTCAAAGGTACAGGCAATATGGAAGTTCATCTGGAACGCCGTCTTGCTGAAAAACGCGTCTACCCAGCGATCAACCTGAATAAATCCGGTACCCGTCGTGAAGAATTGCTGATCAAACCAGATCAGTTACAAAAAATCTGGATTTTGCGTAAGTTGCTGTACTCGATGGACGAGATCGAAGCGATGGAATTCATCCAGGACAAAATGAAGGCAACCAAAAACAATGCAGAATTCTTTGAGATGATGCGTCGTGGCGGTTAAGCCTGAATTCAACCATAGATAACTTAGGTTGAGGAGCCGTCACTTTTTGTGGCGGCTTTTTTTTGGGGCTGAAATGGACTAAGGTATCTGCAAGTCATCGTTGAAATTCTTAAAAAAAGCTGGCAAAAATTGCCAGCTTTTTTTCAACCATCACGAAAAAGTACGGCGCCTATAAAGCCCGTTTTTTGCTTCATTCACATTCATGCATTCATGCATTCATTTATTCATTTATTCATTTATTCATTTATTCATTTATTCACTTATTCATTAACGCCATTCAATCTCTTTCATTTCTCCTAACCACAACCATTCACCGCTTCCCCGGCGGAAACGCAGCCACATTTTTTCACAGCCATTGAACGGAATGAAAATCTGAAAATCGCGTTCAGATTCTTTCGCCACCAACATCCCATTGCAACCGCCTAATTGAGCGACCTCTTGCACGTCGAATCTTTGTATACTTCCATCTGGATAGACTTCTAACCAACGATTCTGATTGATCATCCGCCACTCTCTGCGTCCTACAGGCTCAAATTGATAATCCCATGCAAAGCGCGCCAACAGTTTGGCATCAGCATCAGCCGACTCTTTCTCTATGCGCTCGAGGGCTTGCCGCACAAGATCAGCGACCACCCCTTGAGACTGTGCCCGTAAAGCACGACGATAAGATTTCAAAGCAGGGACTTTCTCGTCCATTTTTTCTTGGGTCTGCCCCAGGAAATACCATGCCATCGCATTGTCTGGATAAGTTTCCAGTAATTGTCGATATTTCTTCGCGGCATGCGGATAACGCCCCGCTTCAAAGTCTTTTACCGCGGCTTCAATGAGCGTAAGCTGAGGATCGGCAACCACTGGCACCGGGCTCGCTTTTTTTGCTTTGAGTTCTGGTTTCTTTTCTGGTATCTCAGCAACTTGTTGCGGTTGCGGTGAAATCAAGCGTCCAGCCTGCCAGATTTGCGACGTTTGCTTTCCATCCACTGTCGTCAATGTACCAGCGCCATCTTTCACGCCATGAGAAAAATTGCCTTCATAGCGACTGCCATTCTGCCACTGCTCTACACCAGCGCCATGCTGCTTTTCTTCTTCAAAATTGCCCTCGTAGCGATAGTTATTATCGGTAAATACACCGTAACCAGTGCGCATATTATTAAGAAAGCCACCTTCGTAACGCCGACCGTCTTGCCACTGATAAACTCCTTTGCCGTTGCGTTTTCCGTCGACAAATTCGCCATCATAACGCGAACCATTGGTCCAGAAATAACTCCCCTTACCGTTCAGTACGCCGCTGAGTAACGTTCCTTCGTAACGATTACCGTCACTAAAAAATAATTTACCTTGCCCGCTTCTTTCATTATTTTTAAATTCACCCTCATAGCGGGAGCCATCCGGCCAATAAAAAGTCCCTTGTCCGGTTCGTTGATCAGCCTGAAAATCGCCTTCATAGCGCTGCTGATTTTGCCACCTTAAAACGCCTTTACCTTGCTTGCGCCCATCGACGAAATCACCTTCATAGCCATCGCCATTTTTCCAAGTGTATTTACCTTTGCCAGTACGCTGCCCGCTGACGAAATCACCTTCATAGCGATTGCCGTTAGCCCAAGTAAGTGTGCCTTGTCCGTGTAGCAAGTTATTCAAAAAATCGCCACTATACTCATCGCCACTCGCCCAGCGATAAACGCCTTTACCGGTACGAGATCCATTCACAAAGTCGCCCTCATAACGACCGCCGTCAGCCCAGATCATGAGTCCTTTGCCATGCATATTGCCGTTTTGTATTCCACCTTGGTAACGTGAACCGTCGGAAAATACCTGTGCCTGTTCTTGTGCAATGACAACAGGAACAAACATGACATTGAGTGACATACAACTCAACATCAAGGCGGATTGGACGAATCGCATACGGCGCATATTTTGACAGCAACGCTGAACGATGTTGCGTCGGTGCGCACAGATACAATTAAAAAAATCAGTCATTATCGACACTCATTGACGGTAGTAACAACGACAGTGACATCTTTGATATGGCACGCTGGTTTAGGATCAATTTTATAGGTATCCCCAAAGCAGCCGCTCATGCCAATAAAATTTTGTGCTATTCCTTTTACTGGTATTTGCCCAGGGCAACGAGCTTCATAAGCGACATCGACGCAGTAATCACCCTTAGGACGTGGTTTAGGGTTAGAACCTGTCGCATAATAATGGCCTTCACCATCAGGACATTTGGTCGCATAAAGATGAACGCCGTTCGTCATCGCATCCATAAAGACACGCTTTTTCTCATCCTCTTTCGATTTGTTATCGGCCTGTTGTTGTAGGTACTCTGCGCTATGTCCACCTGACGCGCCAGAAGATCCGCCAGATTGCTGCTGATTTGACGCGGTGCCAGCGACGGTACCGGTGCTGTTAACGCCATTCGTTACCTGCGACACCGGCGTTCCGGCGTGAGTAGATTGATAGCTAGTAGATGCTCCGGGTAAAGGAATCGTCTGCGCTTGAATTTGTCCGCTTCTTTGCATTTGAACCAGCTGCGATTGCGAGATTGGCTGACGTTGTACTGGATCTGATACCAAAGGCGTTGCTGTTAAACCTTGTCGTCCGGGTTGCGCAATACTGCCGTTAGTTACCATATGAACTGGCGTATCGAGCTGACGCACAGGTTTTCCCTGCTGAATGTACGATTGCGCTGCAGCAGGTATTCCAGGGACATTTGCGGGTACTGGTAATGGATTTGCTGGCGCGGCGATTTGCTGCTGACTTGATTGAGGCGTACCCACCTGCGCTGGCTGACGCATTTGGTTTAATAATTGTTGCTGGCTTGGTGGCTGATTTGGAACTTGATTTTGTTGGTATCCTGGTTGTACCTGCTGCTGCATCTGCGTAGGTTGCGATGGCCGTTGTGGCAGATTTTGACCCGCTTGGTATTGCGGAGCTGGCTGTTGAATTTGTTGCTGTTGCGGTTGAGCAGTGCGCTGCTGATTTTGCTGCTGATTTTGCTGTGGTTGGTATTGCTGTTGTTGGTATTGTGGCTGTGTCAGTTGTTGACTTTGACGCTGCTGATTTTGTTGCTGCTGTGCCTGACGTTGGCGCTCGGCTGCTTCCTGTTGCTGACGCTGTTGTTGCTGTTGTTGCTGTTGTTGCTGTTGTTGCTGTTGTTGTTGCTGTTGTTGCTGTTGTTGCTGTTGTTGCTGTTGTTGTGTCTGACGTTGGCGCTCGGCTGCCTCTTGTTGCTGACGCTGCTGTTGCTGTTGCTGCTGTTGCTGCTGTTGCTGAAGTTGCGCCTGACGCTGACGTTCGGCTGCCTCTTGCTGCTGACGCTGGCGCTCCGCTTCTCGCTGCTCACGTTGACGCTCAGCGGCCTCCTGCTGCTGACGTTGGCGCTCAGCCTCTCGCTGCTCACGTTGACGCTCAGCGGCTTCTTGCTGCTGACGTTGGCGTTCTGCCTCGCGCACCTGACGTTGACGCTCAGCCGCCTCTTGTTGACGCTGACGTTCGTTATCCAGACATTGTTGCTGCAAATAGGGCGGATTGGTTGGTGGACAATAAGCCTGTGCACCCCCAGCAAATAAACACCCTACACTTAACATGCTACCTGTAGCAAAGAAACGCCATGAGCGAGTCGAAAGCAGCCGGCTCGTCGATGAATTTAATGTTGTTGGTTGTCTTATCATGACGAGATGCTCCAATTTAAGCAGTGTGACACTGTCATCATTATAATCGCGGGTTACAATTTATAACAATTTTGCCGTGCCAGCACTTGCATAAAAACATCATGCACCTTCGCTTAACATAAGATAATTTATTAAAAAAATAATATCTTTATTGCGATATTTGACACACTGATAAGTAAAATAGCCCCATTCGGGGCTACTTTTATTGCATTTAAGTTAAAAACTAACGAGCTGCTGTCATCGAATCAACGAGCAGATATCTCCCAGCCGCCGCCCACCGCTTTATATAAGCTCACAACAGCAATCAAATGCGCACGCTGGGTATCAATCACAGTGACTTGTGCTTGCCACAGATCTCTTTGTGCATTCAAGACTTCAAGGTAACTGCTATAGCCGCTTTTGTAGCGTAATTCGGCTAAGCGTAGTGAGTCTTTTAATGCTGCTACACGATGCTGGCCAGAAGTATAAATTTGCTCATTGGCGGTGGCGTTATTCAAGGCATCATGCACGTCCCTGAACGCGCCCTGCACTGTCTGTACATACTGCGCCAGCGCTTGTGTTTTGCGGGCTTCGGCCCCAGAGACGACTGCGCCAATGGCGCCAGCACGGAATACGGGCTGCGTTAAATTTGCACCGAGATTCCACAGCATAGATGCAGGATTAATCAGATCCTTGAGTCCTTGCGACTCATAGCCGACGCCACTACTTAGCTTCAGCGTCGGAAAATAGAGCGCTTTCGCCTGACCAATATCTGCATTCGCCGCCACCAGAGATTGCTCAGCGGTGACGATATCCGGACGACGTTCTAACAAATCGGATGGGAGGTCTGCTGGAACGCTTAATTTGTTGTAGAGACCATCAATATCGTTACCGCGTGTAATCACCGGATTTGCTATCGCTGATGGTGAGCGCCCCACCAACACTGCAACAGCTGACTCCGCATTGGCGACGGCTTGCTTCGCCTGCGCCAAGTTGATTTCTGCTGCAGCTTCTTCAGCGTCAGCAATGTGCAAATCCGCTTCACCGATGGTACCAGAGGCAAATAGCTTTCTCTGTAAGCGTAGTCTTTCCTGACGCGTTTTAAGTGTCGCTTCTGCCAACGTTAATTGCGCATCGCTGGCACGCAAACTAAAGTAGGTCTGTGCCAGATTGCTATATAAACTCGTCAAAACAACACCTTGATTGGCTTCCTGTGCCAGCAAACGTGCGCGTGCGGCTTCGTCAGCGCGTGCTAACTTACCCCACAAATCGAGTTCGTACGAAGCACTTAAGCCAAGCTTGTAGTCGCGACTAATGGGTTCAGCACCAGCAGGGAGCGAACCAGCATGTTGACTCGTACGCAATTTAGTCGGCGTGAGATTTGCGTCCACGGTCGGATAGCGATTGGAATTTGCGCCAAACGCCAATGCGCGCGCTTCTTCGACGCGACCAGCAGCTAACACCAAATCTTGATTATTGGCGTGAGCTTCGTCGAGCAAAGCGTTAAGGATAGGATCGTTAAATCCTTTCCACCACGCCATATAATCGACAGCAATTGTCTTGCCCGACGTGGCAGCCACGTTCAGATTTGAAGGCACGTCCAATGCCGGGCGTTGATAATCAGGCCCTACTGATACGCAGCCAGCCAGCACCAGACTAGCGGCCATCGTCGTTACTATCAATTTTACTTTCAACATTTTTATTCCTTAGTCTCTGTGACTGACGCATCCATCTTTGCTGCGTGATGAGCGGTCGTTACAGGATGAGCGAAATCAGCCTCGGTCGTTTTCAGGCGTTTGTCATTAATCAATTTAAAGAACAAAGGCACAAAGAAGATCGCCAGGAAGGTAGCCGCCAACATACCACCCAATACACCAGTCCCCAACGATTGACGCGCAGCCGCACCAGCACCATGAGAAAACGCCAGTGGTACGACACCCAAAATAAATGCCAATGAGGTCATCAAAATCGGACGGAAACGCAAGCGCGCTGCCTCGACCGCCGCCGCCACTGGTGCATAACCTTCATGCACTTTCATGACCGCAAATTCCACAATCAGAATCGCATTCTTGGCCGACAAACCGAGCAAAGTCACGAGACCGATCTGGAAATACACGTCGTTATTAAAGTGTCGCAAATATACCGCCATCAACGCGCCAAAGATACCGAACGGCATTGCCAACAATACTGAGAAAGGCAGCGACCACTTTTCATATTGCGCAGCCAGAATCAGGAAAATCATCAACACGCCAGCACCCAGTGCGATACCGGCTGCATTGCTGCTACGTTTTTCCTGAAATGATGCACCACCCCAGTCGTAGACGACATCGGCAGGCAACACGTTCTTTGCGGCGCGTTCCATCGCCGCGATGGCCTGACCAGAGCTGTAACCTGGTTTCGCATCGCCCAGCAATTTAATCGCAGGCAAAGCATTAAAGCGTTGCACTGAATCAGGGCCGGTAATGAACTTGATCGTCGTGAAAGCGCGTACCGGTATCATTTGCCCCGTCGAAGAGCGAACATACATGCTGCCGATATCATCAGGTTTGGCACGATACTGACCTTCTGCTTGCAACTGCACTGTGTAAATACGCCCATTTTTATTGAAGTCGTTTACATAGTAGCTACCCAAAGTTGCCGCTAACGTGTTGTAGACATCAGAAAGGGCAACACCCATAGAACGTGCTTTTTCATTGTCCACATCCACGTAAAGCTGTGGAGAACGGGCTTGCCACAAGGTTTTCACACCGGCCAGTTCTGGCTGCTTATTGGCTTCGGCTAATAACAACGGCAATAAAGTGGCTAAGCGTTTGACACCGCCTTCACCCGCATTTTGCAAATAGAACTCGAAGCCACCAGTTTGTCCTAACCCCTGAATCGCAGGCGGGCTGAAGAACAATGGCAAACCTTCTTTGATATGGCCAGTTTTCATGTAGCTTTCACCAACCATTTGCTGCGCGGATTGATTCCGTTCATCCCACGGCTTTAATGGGAAGAACATGGTCGCGGCGGATGATTTCAAACCGCCACCACCCAGAAAATCCAAACCAACCAAAGAGAAGGTGGTGTCGATATTTTTATTGGTTTGCATGACGGTCTCAACTTGCTTGACCATCGCATTAGTACGATCCAGAGATGCACCATCCGGCATAATCGCCGCACCAATAAAGTAACCCTGATCTTCATCGGGTACCAAGCCACCAGGTACGTGTTTCCACAACACACCAGTCAACGCCACCATACCCAAGACCAAAGCAACACCTAAGGTAGCGCGTTTCAGGAAAAAACTCACACCGTCGGTATAGCGCTTAGTCAAACGTAAAAACGCCGCGTTAAACCAGGTAAAAAAGCGATTATGATTTTCCGCACCTGGTTTCAACAAGATCGCACACAAAGCGGGGGTCAACGTTAAAGCAACCAAACCTGACAATACAACAGCGATAGAAATCGTGACCGAGAATTGACGATACAACTCACCAGCCAAACCACCAAGGAAAGCAATCGGACCAAATGCCGCTACCAGCACCAGCACAATCGCAATGACTGGTCCAGTCACTTCATGCATCGCTTCAATCGCGGCATCTTTCGGCGACATGCCCTCTTCATTCATTAGGCGTTCGACGTTTTCTAACACGACGATCGCATCATCCACCACGATACCAATCGCTAACACCATACCGAATAAAGTCAGCGTATTTATGCTGTAACCAAGCAAGTGCAAACCTGCCATCGTACCAATCAATGATACCGGAACGGCGAGCGTTGGAATGATCGTTGCACGCCAGCTTTGCAAAAACAGGTACACAACAATAAACACCAAGACCATCGCTTCTGCCAGTGTTTTTAAAACCTCTGCAATCGACTCAGTGACAAACGGCGTGGTGTCATACGGTGTCGAATAAGTCATGCCTTCGGGGAATTTCGCCTTCAAATCTTGCAAGGTTTTTTCAACTGCTTTGCGTGTTTCTAAGGCATTCGCACCGGTTTGCAAAAACACACCGATGTTGGCAGAAGGATGACCATTCACGCGACCATACAAGTTGTAATCTTTAGAGCCTAATTCGACCAGCGCCACATCTTTAATGCGTGTCGTTGCACCGCTCTTATCGGATTTGACGATGATATTGGCAAACTCTTCTGGCTCCAATAAACGACCTTTGGCCGTCACAGTCATCGTCAGTTCTTCGGTATTGTTTGGTGGGGCACCCACTTTACCAGCAGCGTATTGCGCATTTTGTTCAGAAATGGCGTTTGAAATATCGCTCACCGTCACGCCCAATTGCGCCATGCGATCCGGACGCATCCAGATCCGCATTGCATAATCTTTGGCACCAAAAATCTGAATATTGGTTGTACCAGGAACGCGCTTCAGTGCATCCAATACATTCTGCGTGGCATAGTTAGACAAGTACAACGCATCGTAGCGATTATCTGGTGAATACAAGGCTGCAACGACCAAGAAGTTTGATGAACTCTTAGAGACCGTTACGCCCTGACGACGCACTTCTTGCGGTAATTTAGCATCCGCCTGACGCACACGGTTATTGACGTTCACCGCAGCGATATCGAGATTGGTGCCGACTTCAAACGTCACATCGATTGATACA
Organism: Undibacterium sp. SXout20W; assembly: GCF_049340285.1. Taxonomy (NCBI): domain Bacteria; kingdom Pseudomonadati; phylum Pseudomonadota; class Betaproteobacteria; order Burkholderiales; family Oxalobacteraceae; genus Undibacterium; species Undibacterium sp. SXout20W. The sequence goes on from NZ_JBMPPH010000024.1 coordinate 13,164, forward strand.
CGGCCATCAGCAGACGACACTGAGTTCATGTACAACATGTGTTCGACGCCGTTGATTTGTTCTTCAATCGGAGCCGCCACGGTACGTTCTACCACTTCAGCCGAGGCGCCTGGATAAAATGCCGTCACATTGACGACCGGTGGTGAAATCTCGGGGTAACGAGAAATCGGCAAGACACGCAGAGCGGCCAAGCCTGCCAGCACAATAATCAACGACAAGACTGTCGCGAAAATCGGCCGATTAATAAAAAATTTTGAAAACATGAATTATTCCTGTTTGCCTTTGCTGACGATGCAGCACTAAATTCAGTTAAGGAAGCTGATCGGGTTCTTATTCGGCAGATTTAGTAGCGGCTGGTTTGGACGCTGCTGCGCTGTTCGCTTTTGGGGCGATGCTGTCTGCACCTGTTGCCGCAGCCACTTTCGCGCTCACAGCAATTGGCGTCACGGTCATGCCTGGTTCATGCGCTTTGATGATGCCATCGACCAACACACGTTCACCGCTTTTCAAGCCTTTCGTCACCACCCATTCGCCATGCGACCAGCCATCTAACTCCACTGGTTTAGGGTCCAGTTTGTTGTCAGGCGATACGGCAAACACCATCTTGCCCATAGGACCATCGATCACCGCGCGTTGTGGTACAGCCAGAGCAGCACTACGTTTTGCCCCTGCCAGAATCACACGCACAAATTGACCTGGACGCAAGTTGCCATCTGGATTGGCGACCTGCGCACGCGCATCAAAGCCGCCTGTTGCCGGATTGACTTTTTCGCTCACAAAATTCATCTTGCCAGTAGTTGGGAACATGCTGCCATCGGCCAATTTGAGTTGCACGTCAAAAGCCAGGCTGCCATTACTTGCACGTTTTCCTGGCAATGCGACTTTGCCGCTACCCACTTCTTTAGCGACTTTCAGGTAATCTGCTTCAGGAATGCTGAAATTGATATACACGGGATCGGTTTGAACAATCGTCGTCAACAAACTATCAGCGGCTGTCACCAGACTACCATTGGATTTATTTGCAATACCTGTCACGCCACCGATGGGAGCAACAACTTTGGTATAACCAAGATTGAGTTTGGCTTCATTGACTTGCGCCAGCACTTGCTTGTAACTGGCTTCGGCCGTTTCTAAATTTGATTTCGCATCATCAAATTCTTTTTGGCTAATCGCCTTTTCTGCGGCCAATGGGGACAAACGTGCATATTCACGTTTCGCCTGATTCAATTTCGCTTCGCTCACACCCGCTGCGGCTTCAGCTGATGCCAGTTGTGTTTTGTATGTGCCCGGATCGATTTGGAACAATACGTCGCCCGCTTTAACGCGGGAACCTTCTTCGTAGACGCGGTTTTCTAAAATACCGGCAACGCGCGCGCGCACTTCTGTCTCGCGGGAACCCGCAGTTTGTCCAACGTATTCAAAGTCTAAGGCAAGATCACGACTTTCTAATGTCACCACATTGACTTCTGGTGGTGGCATTTGACCAGGCGCTGCATGCGCAGATTCTTCTTTGCCGCAAGCAGCCAAAGTCAAAAGTGGCAAGCTCAACGCCAACGCCTTTAGGGCCGGATGCTGGTAAATTTGATGAATCGAAGACGACAGCGAGGAACGTGATGAGGAGGATTTATATGAAAAGCGCATAAAGAATTCTTTCTGCATGATTAAAAAACGGTGCGCTATTATATACATACAATCATGTTTGTATATAATAGCGCGAAACAACCCTATAAATCGAAGGGAATCAATGCTTCATGCGGCAGTTCTTCAATGCCGATATGCTAATACGTGCTTATCTCGCACCTAGATTCGCGCCATAGTTAGAATAGCGATGATGGAGTTGGTATGTGATTTTGGTTAAATTGCTAAGACGTTGACTCGCCCGGATACGCCGTCGCACCCGGATCGTCATTGTCCCATCGCTTGCGAGGGTGGGAAAAACTGTGCTGTTAGGGTTTTAAAACGGCAGGTAGGCGGGAGTTTTCAGGTTGATCTGATTGGAATGTTGATAGAAAAAATTTCTTTATTTTTATCTTTGCTTCTTCAAGACTTACAATTTTTATTAACTTTTTATAATTTCTTATCTACTTCTTGTCTACTTTTTGTCTATTTTTTATCTATTTTTATTCATTCCTTATTCATTTCTTATTCATTTCTTATTCAATTTTTCTCAATCTTTTTATTGTAATAAGCGAATTTAGTATGACATATGCATAAATTTGCCTACAATTGCCAGAAAAAGCGCATAAAGAATTCAGATAAGCTTATATAACGGAAAGCGCGAAGAAAAAAACAGGATACAACTTAAACAACACGGCTCAGGCACCGCATCAAGATTGGATAAAACAATAGAACTGCCAGAACCGTTTTGTTTAAGACCTAAAAGGAACAACGATGGTCAGAAAAACCAAAGAAGAAGCACAAGAAACGTATGCCGCATTACTAGATGCTGCGGAGCAAGTGTTTTCTCAAAAAGGTGTCACGAACACAACCCTCAACGATGTCGCCGTTGCCGCTGGCATGACACGCGGAGCGATTTATTGGCACTTCAAGGATAAAAATGCCCTGTTGCAGGCCATGTGTGATCGCGCATTCTTACCCATGGAAGCGCTGCTGAATGAGATTCTTGAAACACCTGATAAAGATCCGGTGGTTGCCTTAAAGCAGCTTGATATTCATTTTTTGCAACTGGTCTCAGGGGACGAGCGTCAACGCCGCGTGTTTGACATTATTTTCCATCGCTGTGAAAAAAATCCAGACCTACCCTTTTTTGAAAACGAAAAACGCCAGCGTGTTGAATGTATGGCAAAGGTTCAGGCCATCATCCAAAATGCGGTCGATCAAGGCAAATTGCCCCATGACACCGATACCTGGATCGCAATGCAAGCCAATCACGCATTTTTGGTCGGTATCGTGCATGAATGGCTGGAAGATACGAACGCCTATTGCATGATTGCTCACGCTGAAAGCATGGTTGACATGTTTCTGGCAGGCTTATTAACCCGCCCGCCGTTAAAAAAGTCTACGCCGGCAATTTCCAATTAAATCGGATGGCCAGAATACGCATCGCAAACGTGATTGAGATACCCGCGAGCAAGGCCATTGCTTCCGACGTATCCGTCCAATTCAAGAATAAATACACCCAACAGCCTGCAAAGGCACACGTTGCATACAACTGGCTGCGGCGGAACACCAATGGGATTTCATTGCAAATCACATCACGTAACACCCCACCAAAAATCCCTGTAATGACACCCATCATTACGCAAACAAACAGCGGCATTTCCGCCTCCTGCGCCAGCGAGGTGCCAGTAACGCTAAATAAACCAAGACCCAGGGCATCCGCCCATTCCAATATATTTTCCGTCAAAGCATGCCGCAAATGGCGTAACAAAGGGATGGCGAGTAAGGACAAAATAAAAATAAGAATCGGGTATTCCTGATTTTCGACCCAGAACAAGGGACGCCGATCCAGCAACAAATCACGTAAGGTGCCCCCACCAAACGCGGTAATAAAGGCGACCGTAAAACACCCGACTGCATCCATACGTTTGCGGCGCGCCTCAATAAAACCAGAACAAGCAAACGCAATCACCCCTGCCACCTCGGCAGTGTGCAACATTGCATTCATTCCCAGATAACTACTTGCCATACTAATTTTTAACCTTCAAATTCATTTACATTATTAACAATATTATTATTGATTATTGATTATTGATTATTGATTATTGATTATTGATTATTGATTATTTTCCATCGAATTTACACTGAACTGCCGCCGTGAGCCAGACGATCGGCGGCGTTACAACGAGCAATGGATCGTCGTTATTAAAACGCCAATGTCGATCACCGCATTTTAATTTGCTGAGTATTTTAGAGATGCAATTTTACCTGCGGGACATGACCAAAGTCTGACAACTTCGGGTAAATCTTTAGAAATTTTCCTATTTCTAAAGATTTCTTTCAAATAAGCTTACCTACAAACTGATTTTGCCGCTGCCCACGCTATCCTGAAACCAAAAAATCGTTATATAATCATGGGCTTGGCATTTTGTTTGTGCAAAATCCATATTTATTCAACTCTGGCAAGTGATACGCAATCGGATCAAGAAGCTGTGCGATCGACGAAGTGCATATTGGCTACCTACTTTATATACTGAGGCAAGCATGAAAGACGGCATCCACCCAAATTATCGCGAAGTGTTGTTCCACGACGTTTCTAACGATTTCAAATTCATCACACGTTCTACTATCTCCACAAAAGATAAAGCAGAATTTGAAGGCAAAGAATACCCACTGGTCAAGATCGAGGTTTCTGCAGAATCCCATCCTTTCTACACTGGCAAACATAAAATCGTTGACACCGCTGGTCGTGTTGACAAGTTCCGCAAAAAGTTCGGCACTGTTGGCTCCAAGACTTCAGTTGCAAACTAATCAGCGCAACGGTTTTAACAAAAAAGGCAGCTCAGGCTGCCTTTTTTACTAAGCAACTCCGTACAATCTATTTAAAATACAAACAATTTAGCCAGCACAAGACTTACGCAAAATGGATTCAGCAGGCAAAGTGCCAACGATAAAATCGTTTCACTGCAATGCCAACATCAAATTTGAGTCATTTTGCGTCAGTCTTGCTGTGATTTTTTTGTGGTTGATATAAACAACCGCAAAAAGTAACTGCATCTAGTCCTGAGTTGCCTTGCTTTTCAGGAACACGAACAACCGACATGGTCACTATAAATTTGAATATGAAGCCAGTTCGCCTTCCCGCCGCTGCTACCATCGCTCTCCCACGCTGGGGCATCTTTGCTCTCTGCCTGCTCTACATCCTGCCTGGTCTGATTGGTCGTGATCCTTGGAAAGGTGATGACGCGAACAGTTTTGGCGTCATGTGGACAATGGCACATGGCACCATCGCCGATTGGTTGTGGCCGCACATTGTCGGCATGCCAATGCCAGACAAAGGACCACTTACCTACTGGTTAGGTGCAATTTGCATTCAACTATTTGGTGGCATTCTTGGCGAACCAATGGCAGCACGCATATCCACCGGAATCTTTTTCATCATCGGCTCCGTATCGGTGTGGTATGCCACGTATTTACTCGGACGGCGATCAGAAGCACAACCTCTCAAACTCGCCTTTGGTGGCCAACCTGAACCACAAGACTTTGGTCGCACTCTCGCAGATGGCGCGCTGCTCATTTATCTGGGATGTTTAGGGCTGTTGGTACGTAGCCATGAAACCAGCATTGAAACGCTGCAAATTTCCTTGATCGCGTTCTGTTTGTACCTGTGCGTACGTTTGCTTGACAAACCCGAGCGCCGTCTGGTGATCCAATTAGGTATCAGTCTTGGCCTCTTAGTTTTGACGCGTGGCTGGGTTACGCCTTTCAGTCTGGTTTTGGGTCTCAGCGTTTTGTGCCTGTATCGCCAACAGACCAGACAAATCAAATTCATCCTTGCTGCCTTGCCAGTTGCCTTGATTTTGCCTGCACTTTGGTTGCTGGCGATCTACATTGTCGCGCCATATGACAGCAGCCCTTACCCCGCGTGGATGTCGTGGAATTACCATCAAATTAATTGGCCGACACTGTCAAGCATAGGGTATTTTTTCAAATACAGCATTTGGTTTGCATGGCCCGCATGGCCGTTTGCAGGCTGGGCGATTTATGCCTGGCGTCGACAAGAAAAAGCCTTGCACATTTCATTACCAAGTACATTTTTTATCTGCTTTGTATTACTGAGCTTTTTAAATCCATCTTCAGAAGAAAGCCTGCTGTTGCCAATTTTACCGCCCCTCGCTATCCTGGCCGCATTTGGCTTGCCGACCATGAAGCGCAGCGCGATTAATGCAGTAGATTGGTTTGCCGTTCTAGTGTTGACGGGCACAGCAGCCTTCATCTGGCTAGGCTGGATTGCCGAACAAACTGGCTGGCCTGGCAAAATGAGCGCAAAAATTTTGCATCTGGCACCTGGTTTTCAACCTAGTTTTAATCCATTTGTTTTTGCATTTGCACTGACGGCAACGATTGCCTGGTTCCTGCTGGTCTACTGGCGGATTTCACGCCAACCGTCGGTCTTGTGGCGTGCCGTCGTGTTATCCAGTGGTGGTGTGATTTTATGTTGGTTGTTGCTGTTAAGTTTATGGTTACCCTGGATCAATCAACGTATTACTTATGCGTCACTGGGCAAGGAAGTAGCGCAACAACTGCCTAGCAAAGATTATTGCGTTGAAGCTTATATCGGTCCTTCACAGCGTAGTTCATTAGCGTATTTTGGGCACGTACATTTTGCTAGCTTTACGGATCACGATTGCGGCTATTTAATGCTGCAACACAATCGTAAACAATCTGATGAGCCGCAATTGCCGTCACATTATCAGTTGAGCCAATGGGAACGCATATGGAATGGACACCGTGCCTATGACAAGGACGAAATGCTGACTTTGTATCGCCGTAAAAACAAATGACGGCGCTAACAACGCCAGGTGTGATCGGCAACGCAAAGAGAATTGCTGCCATCGCCTGGCCCATGTTGATTGGACAATTAGCGGTCGTTGCCAATGGCGTCATCGATACCGCCATGACCTCGCGCTTTTCAGCGACAGATTTTGCGGCACTTTCAATCGGCATTTCGATTTACGTCAGCATTTTTGTTGGCTTAAACGGCGTATTGCAAGCCATTTCGCCAACCGTAGGACAACTGTTCGGCGCGCGTGATTACCCGCAAATCGGTGCAAAATTAAAGCAAGGAATCTGGCTGGCGTTTTTCTTGTCGGTGCTGGGTTGCACGCTATTACTATTCCCGCAGCCTTTACTCAACATCGCCGAAGCATCGCCTTCTTTGAATGAGAAATCGCGCCTCTATTTGCAAATCCTTGCATTAGCATTACCAGCGACCTTGGGTTTCAGAATTTATAGTGCCCTCAATAATGCAGTAGGTCGTCCAAAGATGGTCATGGCGATTCAATTGGCATCGTTAGCGTTAAAAATCCCCCTCAATACGCTATTCATCTTTGGTGGTTTAGGCATTCCCGCCATGGGTGGGCCCGGTTGCGCTGCCGCCACCACCGTCATTGCCTGGTTGATGTTAATCACGGGCTGGATGATCTTGCATCGCGTTGAATACTATAAAATCTTTGCCATATTCGGCACTGGTTTTATACGCCCACAATGGCAGTCTTTAAAAGCATTGCTGCATCTCGGCATCCCAATGGGATTAAGTTACCTGATTGAAGTCACCGCCTACGCATTCATGGCGCTTTTTATTGCCCGGTTGGGCGAAGTGGCCGTATCTGGACACCAATTAACAGCTAACTTCGGCACAATTTTATACATGCTGCCGCTGTCGATAGCCAACTCCACCAGCACACTCGTCGCGCAAGCGATCGGCGCGAAACAATTGCAGCAAGCAAAAACAATCAGTCATGCTGGCCTACTTCTGGCTGCCGGCTGCGCTATACCCATGGGCATCCTTATCTGGCTCACCAGAGATTGGATTTTGCATGCATACACCAACAATGAAGCTATTATCGCCGCCGCCCTGCCGCTATTTTTCTTCATCGCGGTCTATCAAATTTTTGATGCCATTCAAGTCGTCACCGCCTTTGTCCTGCGCGCCTATAAAATCGCCGTCATACCCACAGTTTTATATGCAGTAGCCTTGTGGGGCTGCGGTCTCGGCGGTGGTTATATCATCGGCCTTGATCCATGGCACATCATCCCTGACAGCCTCCACGGCGCAACCGGTTTCTGGCTCGCCAACAGCGCCAGCATTGCCTTAGTCGCGCTGAGCCTATGGCTATATTTACAACGCGTGCAAAGTCACTTCAACCTGGCCGATTCCACAGCACCAAAGAAGGGCTAGTGTAATGCCAACTGAATGGCAATACCGTGGGAATAGCGCGGAAATAGCGCGGGAATCGCGTGGAAGTAAAGTGAGAATAAGCAAGACAAAACAGGCAGGTAAACTGAGCGTCAATATACACGACGCTACCACGACAATTTGCGATCAATAAAATTGACTAAAAAATATGCAGAAATTGGAAAAAATACGATTCCCCAACCCGCATAAAGGCATCCAACCACCCGCTGCACTTGCAAAATACAGCCAGCCCTGTCATAATCCCTTTTGTGCGTTGCCGAGATGGCGGAATAGGTAGACGCACGGGACTCAAAATCCCGCGCCGCAAGGCGTGCCGGTTCGATTCCGGCTCTCGGCACCAACCAGATACTAAGCTCTTGATTTTTCAAGGGCTTTTTTGGTTTTTACGCCCTGTTTTTGTCAAGTGTCACATATGAGTGTCACATATCGCACAAAATGGGCATCAAATTACCTTCCAATTTACACCGTAACAGACATGGTGTTTTGTACTTTCGTCTCAATATTCCGAAAGATCTACACGGCTACTTTGAGACCAAAGTCATTTACCGCAGCTTGCGCACTTCCAGCATCGAAATTAATCCCCACGAGACTAAAACGATAGTCCTCGTACATTGACCATAACTTAAACTCAGAGAAACGAACTTACATCAAATTTCGTTTTAACCCGAACCAGCTTGATTATCGTTCTCGCTCACACTTTTCTGTATCAACAGACATGACATTAATATGGCAGTAAGAAGTTCGACTTGTGGTGAATCTTCGAACAAAATCGCTTCATGCCGTTCGCGCATTGTTAGTACTTTTGCTTTTGCCTCGGATATTGTTTTTTCATTAAAGCTTAGTTTGAAGCGCATATCGAACAAATTTCCTACAAGCTCAGCCCCATCAAAATCTCCTCCTTCAATGAGGATTCTTCGTCGAAGCGAAAACAATTTTCCTCGCAGTAGAAAATGCGCAGCATTTGTTTTAACTTCCCAAGTCGGCGCCAGACTCCATATTTTACGTTTGAAAACTGCCATTTGGACTCCGTTGTGCGAAAGAGTCCAAGGCGGGTTAAACCATGCAAACACTTGAGAGCACTCGTAACGAATTTGCCCGTTGGAATCGGTAATATGAAATGTGGTGCGTAGTGACAATATTTTTCTTGCTACGCTCAGAGTCCGATAATTTTCTACGTCGTTCATCAATTTAAATATAACGTCTGGTTATGCAAACAATCACAACTTAAACTTGTGAAATAAGTGCGTTAAATTATTGAAAGCAAGTCTTAGCTTGTTCTTGTGGGTAGCCGAACCCAAGATGATCCTTTTTCCAGCATGTAAGTAATTCTTACTCGAAAGAAAATTGACCTCTTTCAAGCGTCAATAGCTACGTCCATCAGTAATAGCCTATTGGCGGGAATTCGTAACGTCAGTCAGAAATCGGATCAACTACTGGCTGGCGAATGATCAATGAGGTGACAGTAGGAATTGGCACTTTTAGGCTTTCACTCTCCCGTCAGAGTAAAACTGTGCGGGTTTTGAATACGTCGCGCAGCTCGCGTTTGAGCACCTTACCGATCGGACTGCGAGGTAGTGTGTCCACGATATTGACTGCTGCGAGGCGCTGCGTCTTGCCTAGTTGTGCGTTAGCCCACTCCAGCAATACGACTTCGGTTAAATGGCTGCCCGATATCAGTACCACAATCGCCACCGGAGATTCTCCCCAACGCTGCGACGGTAAACCAATGACGGCTGCCTCGACAACGTCGGGATGACGCTGCAAGACGGTTTCCAGATCGCTTGGGTAGATGTTAAAGCCACCGGAAATAATCATGTCTTTCTTACGATCAAGCAGGATCAAGAACCCATCTTTGTCGAAGCGCCCAATATCGCCCGTACGAATGAAACGCCGACCACTGGCGTCGCGCCATTCGGCATTCTCGGTCGCTGTAGGCAATTTATGATACGCGTTCATCATTGCAATTGAATGCCCAACGATTTCGCCGGTGCCGCCGGGTTGGACTTCGCGCCCCTGATCGTCAATCAGTCGGATATCATGTCCGGGTGCAGGACAACCAACGGTATGCAGCTTATCGGGATGTTCATGCGCCGCCAGGATGCAGGTGCCACCACCTTCTGTCATGCCATAGTATTCGACCAATGCGCCCGGCCAACGTCGTAGAATTTCACTTTTCAGAGCGGCGCTAAAGGGCGCGCTGGTACAAAATTTTCTTTCGAATGACGAGAAGTCATACTGATCAAAATCAGCATGCGCCATCAGGCGCTGATACTGAACAGGAACCAACATAGTGTGAGTGACACGGTGCTGGTATGCCAGTCTAAGGTACTCGCCAGCATCAAATTTTTGCATCAACACAACGCTGCTCCCAAGCGCCAGTGCGGGCATAAAACTAACCAATGTTGTGTTCGAGTACAAGGGCGTAGCAAGAAGCACCACGGCTTGATATCCATACCCACTCGCGGCACCTCTTTGTACATGCATCCAGCGCATGCGATGAGATTGCACAATACCTTTCGGGGTGCCTGTGGTGCCAGACGAATAGATGATATTAAAGGGACTGTCAGGATCGATGTCGACATGATTCGGTCGTGTTCCGATGGGTGCGAGCCAGTCATTAAAGTGCGTACCGGGATCGGAGTCATCGAGCGTAATCAAGCGCGCGCCTATCGCCTCGACTCGTGGCGCAAGCGCTTGCGAGATGGCCGAATCGACGAAAATAAAGGTGGCATCTGCATCCGTTATCATGGCGATCAAACTGTCCGGCGTTGACGATGGTGCTAACGGTGCGACAGCGATACCAGCACGCAAACCGCCGAGGAATACAGCGGCATATTCAATTGAACTTGCAGCACAAATTGCGAGGTTATCACCCGGTTGCAATCCCTCGCGTTGTAACGAGGCCGCAATACGGTCAACCAACGTATCAAGTGCCACAAAATCAAGCATGCGTTCATTTAAGGTAATCGCGGGCTGTTGCGGCCGTAACTGCGCATGGGACCGGATCAGATCAGAGACTGTGCCAAATGACTGGCTTAAAACGTCGTCGAAATTTATCATGAAATCCATCAAAAAGACTTAATTCAGAATATGTCGTCCATCACTATATGGCATATTTAATCGAACATGCGGACTACGTATTTTTTCCTTAGGCCAACCAATGTCTTCCATTTTGTTAGTTGGATGCGGCAGGCCTCTGTGAACAATATACCTCGAAATAAGTGTTTTGTCGTGTAAGCGAAATCAAGTCAGGTGTCGATGAGACGCTTGCCCCTATCCTCCCGCTGAACCTCACGGTCGTCCAAACGCTTAAAACTGATCAGGAGAATTCAGATCACCACAGCCATCTATCATCAACGGACCTTGGCTTATTATAGGCGTCAGCACGCCCCCAGCGAACGAGAAGTCTTTTCACGCATTGCCGATAAGATTTGTTGTACGCAAAAATATAACGAATTTACACTGCGAATGATTGTTGCAGTTATGCTACGATGTAAAACATTATTACACTGACATCGCACTGGGGTACATCATATGACGACAAACGAATCAGCCTTAGCGAAGCGCATAGCACAACCTGGTCAGAAACGGATTCTTTCACTTGATGGAGGGGGAATTCGAGGCATCATTACGCTTGAAATTCTCGCCAAAATTGAGGATCAACTCAGAACTGAATACAATCGCGGAGAAGATTTTGTTCTCGCTGACTATTTTGACTATATCGCAGGCACGAGCACAGGCGCGATTATTGGTACCTTGCTTTCAATGGGAAAATCCGTCAGCGAAATCAGATCTTTCTACCTCGACTTTGGTAAAAGTATGTTCGAACATGCGAGCCTGCTTGACCGCTTTAAATGGAAATATACCGATCAGGCTTTCTCCGAAAAATTACATGAAATATTTGGAAAAGACACGACACTGGGTAGTGAAGTCTTACAAACAGTGTTGATGGTTGTCATGCGCAACGCGAATACGGACCACCCCTGGGCAATCAGTAACAATCCAAACAGCAAATTTAATCTCGACCAACGTCACTCTCACCTACACCTTCCCCTGTGGAAACTAATACGCGCCAGCACTGCAGCACCTTCATTTTTTCCACCTGAAGAAATCAAAATTGGTGATCATGATTTCCTCTTTATCGATGGCGGCATTTCATCCTACAACAATCCCGCTTTTCGAGCTTTTATTAACGCGACAGCTCAACCTTTCGGTCTTGGTTGGGCAACAGGTGTCGATAATTTATTGCTTGTATCTATCGGGACTGGAAGCATACCCCATGAGAACATGGAACTGAAACGTTCAGACATGAATCTGATGCATGATGTCGTGACACTTATCCCCTCAATATTGCTTTCTACAGTACAAGAACAAGATACACTTTGCCGTTTGTTTGGAAACTGTTTGTACGGCGGTGCGATTGACAAAGAAGTGGGGACCTTAATAAACACACCGTCAATCGGCGCCGAAAAACTATTCACTTACTTACGCTACGACGGCGAAATCTCCCGCGCGGGACTCGATGAGTTAGAATTAAATGAAATTAATCCTGCCGACGTCGCCAAACTTGACTCGATTGAATTCATTCCTGAACTCATCCAAATCGGAGAAAAACTGGCAATGCAACAAGTCAAAGCTGAACACTTCTCTGGATTTTGCAGTGATCTTCAATCGGAATTTGCCCCCGCGAAGACAACGTAAAATAAACGTAACTTTGGCAAGGCATTTGACAACCTGACGGTAAAGCGATTTCACGTTTTGAGGACGATCGCAATTGAACTTTCAAGAAATCAGCCGATCAGTCAAAAATCGATTTACGGGTGAGCTGATTCCCAATCATTGTTTATCGCACCCTCAAAAAATTTGCATCGGATTAAACCAATCGTCGTATCTTTGCAGAGGTAATGGCGGATCGTGAATCAAAAAAATCTTAAGTTCTAAGATGTGCCTGTTTTTTGACTAACGGCATCAGACACCTCAGTTTAACTTAACAACATTAACCATATAAACCGTATTAACCATATCCTTTGAAAATTAAGGCGACGGTACCGCCTTATTCTCCTTATTTGATTTAACTGGGGCGATATACTTGTCGAGAAACTCCAACAACTTGTTGTAGTAAATAAGTTCGTTACGAGTATAGAAAATACCATGTCCCTCATCTTCAAAAGACAACCATTCGACCTTTTTTTCCAAATGTTCTAAAGCATCTTTCATTTTTTCAGCGTGAGATATAGGGACTCGCTTATCCATTTCTCCATGAATTAGTAAAACTGGAACATGAATTTTATCTGCATGTTTAAGAGGAGATACTGCATCGAACTTTGCTTTCTCCGTCGTCGCATCCCCGATACGGCTTAGCATCCACTCTCTCACAGTTTTTTTGGCTACACTGTCGGAGCCATCATGGAACATGTACTCGATATCGGAGACCCCTGTAAAACTAACAGCACACTGACACAAGTCTGGTGTTTTGGCTACTCCCCAAAGAGCGGCATAACCGCCATAGCTTGCGCCAACAATACAAATACGTGCAGGGTCAGCAATACCTTGCGCGACCAGTTCACCAACACACGCAGTAATATCATCCTGCATCGCGCGACCCCATTGTCCAAATCCTGCCTCCTCAAAACGGCGACCAAATCCTGTCGAGCCGCGGAATTGCGGTTGAAACACTGCATAACCGCGAGCAGCAAGAATTTGCACCTCCTCGTTCCACCCCCAATAATCACGTGCAGTGGGACCGCCATGAATCAACACTACCATCGGCATCGGACCGGCATTGTCATTTGGGCGCGTAAGAAAAGCAGGGATTTCTGTTCCATCCAACGCTTTGTATGAAAATATTTTCATAGGGCGCATCGTGGCATTTGAGACAGATGGCTTTCTATGAGCAAACAATGTCAATGATCCATTTATAGTATCGAATAAATACCAGCTTCCGGGATCTGTATCACTTAGGGAATAGACCAACACGTTTCCTTTTGGATCACCACTCAATTTGTTGAGGTGATTTGGAAGAATTTTATCTATCAATTGCTGCACTGCGACCCAATGCGCATCAAACCAAATCTGTTGCGGCACCATGCCGCCAGTAGTCACGCGTTCGAATGCGCTGAGTTCCAATCCGCTTACGCTTAAATGTCCTGTGTCGGGTGACCCGCCAACATGTCAGTGATCACACGCTGTGTTGTGTCATAGTTAAATAGAGCGTAGGTATCTCGACCCATACGGCTAGCAACAACCAATTGATTAGGTTCGTCGGGTACATAGATCGGAGTCCAATAATCATCCGTGATTTTGAAATCGGACAGTTTTTCCCAATCGGCATCCGCTGATTTTTTATACCAATTGGATACCGTCGATTCATCCTTCCAGAACGCAGAATTTACCAATGTCACCGCACGCAAATGACCACGACGATCGAAGGCGCGATGCAAAATTTTCCCTCGGGGAGTACTAAACTTAGTTTTGGAGCCAGTACGAGCATTGACAAGAGCGACATCCCCATCCTCGACATCAGTATAGACTAACAGAGTCGGCGAAGATGGCACCCCAGGCTCAGCATGGCCTATCACTTCTTCACCCAATTCTCTGCCTTTCTTGCCTTCCAGATCGATTGTTTCCGCTACGAGGCCGTAATTTACAGCGAGCAAATCGTTATCAACCCATGTAATCTCACGTGGCGCTTTTGTATAAGTATAAAAGCCTTCGCGGCCACGTCCTCCAGACGTCAATAGTCGTGGAGTCAGCGTCTCAGTATCATAAATAACGAGCCCATAGTTGGTACCATTAAAAATGACAGTAGCTATGTGCTTTCCGTTTGGTGAAAGGCTAGCATACGTCGTTCCACGAGAGTCGATTGCCTGCTCGATTTCCAACTGAGCTGCCTGCGAAAAAGATAAATACGTACAACTCCAAATAACAAAAAAAATTAGTCGCTTCATTTTTCTGAATCACAATGATTAAAATAAATTTAAATCTCAACGGCATTGAGTCGGGTAGCGCGAATTCACTTTTGAAATGCAAGCGTACTTTGAAAAAATGTATGGTTGCGGCTAATGAAGCATTTATTTTCCACAGCAATCCTGCACTCTCAAACTTGCTTCACACTTTTGATATCGTTTTTTTTCAAGCTAAACAGTGCTATAAAATCAACATTTTAACATTAACATGTTGACGCACTGAATATTGATCAGGCACTTGGTTATTGAGAATACAAATACTTTACGGTTTGCGTGCACAAAAGGAAGAAAAGATTCGCTCGCTTTCGCTTATAAAAGACCTCAACATATTAAGTGCAAGCAGATTTCATGGACCGTTAATTTCAGATCGAATTCCGTGGCAATCCTTGTTCTTGGAGCGGTTTAACCAACTCCCGGTCAGTGCATAACCCCGGCAATTCTCTTTTCGACTCATGGGGCAACGGAAAACCCGTCATATAAATTTATTTCCAATTCGATATACGATGGCATATCAATGCCAAAGCGACGCCCCGGGATGTATTTAGTTGCATAAAAAATCGCTTGTAATTGTTCTAGTAATTTAGAATTTTCTCCACCACCATTGAGCAATCTTACATCCTTTACATAGCCCTTGGAATCAACATAAATACGAAGTCGAATGTGTAAGAATAAACGCTCGGAATCATCAAAGGTGGAAAAATTAAAGGTCGAAAAATCAGGTTCGGAGATAGGAACTGGAGAAAGTTCCAGTTCGCTTGATGGCAGAAAGGTCAATGGAAATAAATCATCGATCTCGGGCATCTTTTTTTGATTGACATAAGTAATACCATTAATCAAATTTGGTTTTGAAAAACTCTGATTGGGACCAAACTTTTTTGATGCAGAGTTCCTCTCATTCTCTGACAAGCTTCTATGTGAATCAACCTGGACATACGCAATTCTCGGAATAATTGGAGATACATTTTTGAAACGTTCTCCAGACGAAACTTCACGTGATGCAAAAAAAAGCACTAGCAAATGAATTCCCAAAGAGACAATTAAAGCAATAATACGGAAAGACTTTTTTTCGATTGCCTGTATCGGCATTTTTCGTCCATTACCGATATCTAATGTCATATACAGGATCTGCAACAACAAACGAACTAATCGGCGGTCGGCAACTCTCGCCAACTAATGCGTTTATAACTAACGGGAGCATCACCCAGACCGGGCGCACTTGAGACGCCATTTCCACTGACTTCTAAACGGAAATACCCATTCGCATTAACAAACTGAACATTTGAAATCGTGCCCTGTGTAATGTATGGAACTGCTGCGCCTACGCGGTCGGTCAAGATAGAACTACCCGTTCCAAAATTCACTGCGTAAAGCGTCCCACTTGCCGAAGGATTACAAGGATCACCATTTGGGGTTACCGATGCAAACGCTACTAATCCAACACTACTTGTAGGTGCAATAACCATTCGCGCCGAAACTCCAAGTGAATTAGTAGTTAAGTCAATGTACCAACCCATAGGATTAGTCGGTGCTGAACCAATTCCTAAAAGCAAATTGTTATTCGCCACCATCTTCTCACGCGTGATTGGAAAAGATATACCGCTCGGCAAGGTGGAAGGCGTATAAAAGGCTGTTGCCGTCCCATCCAAAATTGCATAAAAACTTTCTACTTGTGTACTTGAGAGATCAGGAGTATTGAGCAACTGACCAGTCCCAATTAAGACGTAGCGTTTATACGAACCAGGCTGGACTTCAATCAATGGCTGAGTTGTTATCGGCTGCACACCACCTGATGGCGAATTTAAAGTAGCAATTTTTGTCGGGGATTCATAATTTCCTGTCGTTGTCAAATCAACGCGCCACACATTCCCTAGCAAGTCACCCGCATAGATAGAATCTGCCGTTGTATCATTGAAAGCAATCGCATAAGCTGATGCATAGCTAAGGCCTGCAGGACTCGTTGTTGACCCGACGCCTGTAGAAACTGCTTCAAGTAGCGCGCCAGTGGTCGGATTTACAAAAAAGAAGTACCCCCGACCATCGGGATTACCATAGCCAGAAGTAAAAACCATCACCCATCCATATTTTTTGGTCTTTGCGACCACTGGAGGACCAAACGAATATCCCATCCGTGGATCAGTAAATTCCCATAAGACTTTACTAGCGACTGCAGACTCATTAGTCCAAGTTGAAGGATCTGTCACATCAATTGCATAGTATCCGTTACCACCTTTACCCAAGCCACCTATCAATACCGACTTCCATGCTGGTGATGAACTAGTACTTTGGTAAGTACTATTCATGTCAATATCGAAAACTTGTTGTTGTCCATCAACGAAATAGTGATGTGAGAAACTGGGATTTCCTAACGTTGCCAATCCATTTATAGAAGCAGTCGTACTATTTCCATAGACAAAACTTGGGATGTAAGCGAACAATTCTGCTCCACCGCTCGATGAACCATCAATTGCGTGCAACATGCCATCATTTGCCCCTGCATAAACAACCGTTTTCCGGGAGGCGTATGCTGCTTTAAAAGAAGAATATCCTGGATTATAGCTATCAGAAAAAACACTATTCGGAGGACCAACAGCTGCCAGCTTTGAATTAACAATATCGCCCAAAAGTGATGCCCTTGTCCTGTATACACCAGCAACTTGATTTGCGTTTGTTTGCCCGATTTCACTGGTTCTTACGCCGCGTAAATATGCAAGATAATTAGCAGAAGACTGGGAAGCTGAGGCGACACCGAGAACATTTGCAAATGTCGCATAATTATTGGGTTTCAAGTTACCGACCTGAAACGGAAAGGCTTTTCCCGAATTAGAGCAACATGAAACGATGTATCTATTGGTTTGTGTTCCCAATGCTGCCTGGGCGCTCCAAATCTGGGTAAACGTAGGGTTATTTTGCGCGTCTCTTGAAATAGAACTTGCCGTAACATCGCCAGTCCAACTACCTGAATTATATTGACTCGCATAACTTAAATTATTCGTTGATGTCACTGTTCCCGAAGTGAACGAAAATGCTGTGCTAGAACCCGTAATATTACTCACAATACTCGCAAACGCACTATTCAAACCAGCAACCATGACATTCGCTTGGGCCCCACTATATAGATTATCTGGGCGTAAATTCGCACCAAACGTATCAGTATTGGTATGCCACATCGCATTTGTCATTGGGACAGTTTTCGCAGAAGAGCCAGTACCTATTGTTAACGTCCTAAACCCATTAGTCGACGCATAGGGCTGAAAACCATCAGGCACATTGAAACCACCATATTTTGTTGCCAGATAATATCTATTATCAACGGCATACGTTTGGTACTCCCAAACGTCTACCCAATAGGTTGAAACAGTCTGCTTATAATATTTTGGGGTAGTTCCATCTGTATTCAACCATTCGTTTGGACGCGTGTCGACTGTGTGGGAATCGTATGCTAAACCAGCGATAAAATTGGGGGAACTATAGCCATAATAGTAGTTTGTTCCTAAACTGCTAAATCCTTCTAAGTAGCCCACCATATTTGTGGCGGTCGTCACATTAACTGTTTTATCGTCGTTTGGCCTCATTGACGTTTCAGAGCCAGAATACCCTATCGTACTGCCAGGTAAATTTGCATCAGAATGCGTATTGTTATCACCGATCCCTAAGATAAAATTCTTTTGGCAAGAATATAAAATCGGATCTTCCCAATTGGTAATCACTGGAAACCCATCGGCCATTGCAGTAGTAACATTTGACGTATAAGTTGGCCAGTTTCCCAATTTTTTAAAGTAGCGTATTCCAACGTAATACAGCTCGCTGACGGGATCGAACAATTTATAATACTGAGCAGATTCGCCAAATTTATTCAAATAATTGATAACACCACTATTTGCTACACCAGACGTAATTGCATCTGCAGGGTTGGGATTGATATTCATTACCCCGGTAATTGCATCCCATTCGGTAAAGGGGTTAGTCTGACTCGGTGTTCCCGCGATAGGTTGCCCAATATTGCCGGTCGTGCTCGGTAATGCGGGTTGCGTCGGGCCAATAAACTTCATATTAGCGCGCAACACACCACCGTCTCTTTGGACACTGCCGTCGTTTAAATAGCCAAACACACCGATGCGTATTTTTTGAGAATACTGCTGCAATAACCCTTCTGGCTTATAACCGGAGCTATATGCTTTACAATTTGACTCTAACGAAACTGCACTGTCACACACCTTTACTCGCACATCAAGTGCATATACTGTAGCTGGATTTGCCCAGTTGTTACTATCAAATGAATTCTGTTTTTCATATGGAACTGTTCCCGGCATCCTTAGTGGAGTGACGTTACCTCCATACATCAAAACAGCACTCACAGAATCAGGATTAGTTGTACCAGATATCCAGATTTGATTACCTGCTCCCCACGAGCGAGAAGATAGGTTTGTCCATGTGGCGAAAGGTGTTGCTCCAGCAATGTAACCGGCATCTATAATATTCTTCGTCGCTGTTTCAATATTTTTACCTTGACCAGACGCCCATGCACGTTCCAACACGGTGACGCCCGGACTTTCAAAAGAGCGATAACCACCTGTCAGTGCAGAACGAAAAGTATCGATTGTTTGCATAGAAACCCAATTTAACCAGTTTCCACTCCACAATGGCGAAGATGAACTGCTCACACAAGCGTGACCGACTGCCATACCGGATGGCTGAAAATAGCCTTTGCCTGTTGTATCGTCTGTCGGAGACGCCTGATAGACATAACACTTGGCCGCATCAAAATATCCAATAAAGGTATTTGCAGGGGTATATGGTGAAAGATTGGGCGGATAAGCCCAGCTCAATGCCGTTGGATACTCAACTGATAAGGAAAGAAGCAAATTACCGGGAACAGCAATCGACGTTAATAAGGGTTGATCCGACAGCACTGTTTGTGCACGTGAATTGATGGAAAGGAAAAGAGCGGACGACAGCAAGGTTCCTATAAAAATTGTCGAAACCTTCTTCAATGAAATACGTATGATCATTTCTATCCTTCAACTAGAAAACACGAATCCTTCGATATTTATTTTGACTGCAACGTTGTTTGCACATAGGTTTGCGTGTTGCGTGGTCCTTTTACCCGTATGCTTACGCGGTAGACTATTGGACCATTCGGTTTTCCTTGCGATATTCCCACGGTACCGCCAGGTACCACCGCATAGCCAACGATACATGTACTTGGACTTGCCGGACCGGCGACATTACACATTCTATCGATAACGTATCTCACGTTTACACCAGTAATTGGATCTACGATGTCATTACCGCTGCCTAACGTCCAGAGTGAATCGTCAGTGATCATATTTGGCAAACCATGCACATCTGAAGGTAGTAACGTAGCGTAATAATTGTATGCAACTACATTCGATTGCACGGCAGTTGTATTTCCTAATTTAGTTGGATCGTTCATTGACGCATTTGCCGCAAAGATAGCTCGCTCTGATTGATTAATTAAATCGCGTTTGAAAGATAAATTACCAGCGAGTATCATCGTTGTGTCAAACGACCGAACCAAAGCTATCGACGAGATCAGCAGAACAACTAGAGCTATAAGTGTCACGAATAAGATGACACCACGTTGACGCAGTGGCTTAATACCTGAGGATCGACGATAGTTATTTGCTGAAGTCATGTTCTAATTCAACAATAAATTATTGCGCAAAGGAATAGTGAGTTCTATCGTTCGATATCGAAAATTCTGCTCGGGCGGCGCTAAATTCCGAATGTAGGTAAAAGGCGTCCCGATATCTGAAAACAGAATAATTGGGCCAGTTGTTACAGGTGGAACCCTAGGTTTCTCACTTAGAGCGGTCCTGGTAATTAGGCCAAGGCGAATCGCCTTGATCCTTGATAAATTGTCGGTTGACGCCGCAGTACCGTTTTCTAAGGTGACATAATCGAACGGTGAAGTGCCAGGACTTACCCAAGTATCTGCCAGACCTGTATAGCTTGCAGACTGGTCAACAAGATACAAAGCATGCATCTCAAACACACCGTCAGCAATGGGTGTTGACGTGTTCAAGATGCCGCCTTGCAAAAGATCGTATTGATAAAGAACGTTATTAGCTCCAACGCCAATCAAATAAAAACCAGGCATATTTGTAGATGCATTGCCCAAATTCATTGCAACTGCGCTAGTACCATAATTCGTTACATCAGCAGTCCCGATCTGATTGGCATATTAAGCGCCATCCAAAGGGATGGCGCTTATCGCCACGGCACCAACAAATCCTCCTGCAACTTCTTCTACCATACATGGCGAACCAACAGCTGCTCCCTGATCAAGTAACATTACTAAATCATTCCCGTTAAAACCAATTGAGTTATTCAGATTAAGTTGAGGTGAAGAAGACTTTCCAATAAATTGGGTAGGCGCTTCACCGAAACCAGAACTACCAGACATTACAATCAGTGCATCAGAGCTTGATCCGCTAAAGTTGGGCACAGTCATATTTTGAGCTATGATTAGTGGTGCAAGACGATAATTGCCTTGCAAAGCTTGATTCAATACCGTAAATGGCGCCGCCATAGTGCCTGGGAATGGAAGTATCTGGTTACGATTTAAACTGGAAAACAAAGCGCATCCAAACACCTGCTGATAATTGTCGGATATTCCAAAACCCGCTGCACGTATCAATTTCTCTAATTGATACATCGCAAAATTCCCAGCTTGGTTGATATCATTGACCGACGTCATCGAGCGCTTTTTACTTTCACTGGTCGAGAGTACGCCAGAAATTGCCAACGACATCATCAGCACTATAAGCAGAGTCACCAGCAACTCAACCATGGACAAGCCACGTTCAAATTTACGAAAGTAAAATTGAATTTTCATGATGGCTGTGCAACTTGCGTAATAAACTGACTGGAATTAGTAAGCGTTGGTTCTAACCAGGTAATCGTAATCGTAACAACGCCATTTGAATCAGGAGCACTGATGTCAGCTTTTGCAGCGGGCAAACCTGAAGCACCCGTATTCACTAGTCTTACTTTCCAAGCCACGATCTTCGCAGGATCCAAGCCCAACGGATTAACGTTCCAATTTTTGTTGGCATCTTTCTGTGTCATTACGATAGTCACAAGTTCATTTGCCATCATTGATGCACGCATACGATCTTCTGAATAATACGAGGCTTTGACCGCGGTGACCTGAATGGCAACCAAGCCTAACACTCCCACGGAAAAAATCAGTAACGACACCAGAACTTCGATTAATAAAAAACCTGACTGGTTCCGACATAAATTCAATTTGTATTTCATTCTAACAACCATCCGGCGCAGCAGCTGATAAGACCTTATTGGCATCGCATAAGCGCACTTGCCCTCCCATCGAGATTTGTACTTGATACGTTCTACTTGCTCCAGGTACCGTGACTGTGTATAAGACTGAACTCATGGCCACACATGCCGCGCCGAAAATTGAACTGGTTGCTGCATTCGTAACCAAGCGAGCCATTGAATTAAAACAGATAGCAGCCGTACCTTTGACCGAAACGCCCGCCCCAACATTCCCAAAAGAACCAACGCTTACTAGCGGTGCATCAACGACTTCTCCAGGAAAAAGAGGGAGAGCTTGAATATACCAATTGCTTCCATTCGGCATCGCGGAGGCCCCCGCAACAGGGTTGACATTGGTAAGCACAAATGCGACCTGACGATTTCTTTTGAGTGCCTCTCCTTGAGCTGCACGCACACCATTTTGTAAAGCTTCGGCCACGCTACGTGATTTACTGGTGGCAATCCAACTAGAAAAACCGGCTTGTGCGAGCAAGATCATAATTACTGCCAGCGAAATAGTGACCAACATCTCAATGAGCGTAAACCCACTTATTGCAACTAGCCTCAGCATGTTGAGCCCTTTTTTGTTACCCAGCAGTTGTATGACGCTCCACCCCAATTAGCCCCAACCGTCGAACTCTGGATATTTGTGTTATTTAGTTTAAATACAAAACCGGAAGTAGAGGTTTGTGCTTTGCCAGTCGCCACAATTGTGTAGGTGTCGCCTGCCACACTATTGCAACTTAAAACAAAATATTTCATTGGGATCGCTGCAAGCTGCCCAACATTGCAGGGAGAAACTACACTTGAACTAACATCAAGATAAGTTCTGTTATCTTGATAATATTGTTCCATATTCACCCTAATAGACATCAAATTACTCGTTGCCTCAGCAATCTGGCCTCGCAATATGTAATCGGAATATGCCGGTAAAGCGGTCGATGCCAAAATTGCGACAATCGCCACAGTAACAAGCAGTTCGATGAGTGTGAATCCCTCTTCCCTGCGAGAACGATTTACCAACATTTTGTATAAATTATTTGGCATGAGCACTTCTCATTTACGAATCAAAATAGGCATGCTAGTTTGGCTGACAGTACGCATTTGGCTAGCCACAAATAGCCTGATAAAGATACTTTTGCCAATCGATGCTCAGATGCCTGAAAAAATTGCAGCCCCTTTCCATCGGTCTATTACATGGTTAAATCCAACTATAAAATTCACCACTGATTAGGTCAATCGCTATAAGTTGGTGCAAAAAAAGTATGTCACTCTATGCAGAAAAGAGCAGTGATACGAAGCGATGTATCGTAAAGATCAACACTAAAGAGCCGAATTGATCTGCAACGAATGCAACTTGGCCTTTGGGACCATTCAGTTGCCCCTTTTTGGTCAGCGAATAGTCTCAATACCGGCGCTGGGTTTGGCTGCGTACTGAAATTGCTTGAATCTCCGCATGGATAGTGTTCGGTGCTTAATGACCCGATGCGCTTGTTGAACATGATTGTTCAAATATTTTGATTGGTGCAACGTGATTTTCAGGCGGCTATCGAGGATCATGCTGCGCACTGCGGCATTATTCGCACCACGCTTGTCGATGGTAATTTTTACGGCACGTCGTGCAACCCAATCACCCGCTGGAAAAAGCTCCTCGCAGAAGTATGATCGCATTTGGCGGCGAGTAGAAAGTTCATCGTATGACCAAGGTGGTCAATTGCGCGGCACACGTATTTCCATTGTTCACGGACTTCATTCGTCGTAGAGCTAACAAAAGTCGAATGCGAATTGTCGAAAAAAATTATGCAGGCGATGACCTGCATATATATTTGTAAAACGTGATAGAAAAAAGTTAGGGCTCCCCTCTTCCTATAACCTCATCAAGCATGCAGTCGATGTGATATTTTTTTATGTAAGCGGCGAAGTCCCAGCCATACACCAACGACGATGACGGGCAAAGCCACGCCGGTGACCACATCGGGGTTCACTGGCAAACCTGCTGCTTTCAGTGCCTTACCAAGATAGCCTAATAGACCAGACATATAATAAGAAATCGCGACGACGGACAAACCTTCTACTGATTGCTGCAGTAACACTTGCTGTGCAGCGCGTTTGCTTAAAGATTGTAAAATTTGACGATTTTGCTGTTCCTGAACGATCCCCACCCGCGTACGTAGTAAATCGTTGGTTTGTGCGATTCGTTCTGCCAGCGAGACTTGGCGCCGCCCAACGGATTCACAGGTATTCATTGCAGGAACAAGTCTTCTATCCATAAACTCACCGATGCTTGGCATGCCATGAATATTTTTTTCACGCAATTCTTCGATGCGTGTTCGTACCAATTTAAAATACGCTAACGAAGCGGAAAAACGGTAGTTATTCTCTAGCGCAATCGCTTCCAGACGTGCAGCAAGTGCGATAATTTTTTGGAGCAAAATCTGTTCGCCATCGACGTCTAATCCAGGCTCTGTCGTTGATGATTGATTTCCATTCACCATCGTCTCGCATAGTGTCGATAATTCGGCTTCGATAATATTCAATTCAGGTGCGGATTTCTGTGCATTCGGCAGCCCGAGCAGCGCCATCATGCGATATGTTTCTATCTCCAGCACTCGTTGTATCATCCGGCTTGCCTGATGTTCTGTAAACTGTACATCGCACAATACAAAACGACTAAAGCCATCGGGATGAATAATGAAATCAGTCCAGACTTCGCCACCAGAAAGAACCTGACTTCCGACGAACATTGATTTACCGAACAGAGATTGCAACTTGAGTTGCATCTGCTCATCTTGTGCCGACCCGGCATGCAAAACAACATGAGCGCCTACCATGATTTGCCCACTTAATCTGGCCAACCATTCGTGTGGAATCATCTCAATTGGCATATGGTCAAACGCCGCGACCATATCAACATTCACGTCAGGTTTGCTGGCGAATGTGTAGGTAGAAAATTCAGTGTGTAATTCCCATTTCAAACGAAAACGTCCAAAATCATGATAAAAATATTTAGCTCCCAAGCCCGGAGCAACGACGCCAAAATAGCTACACAAATTGACCAGCAATTCATGTTGAACAAGTTGATGTTCAGTGAGTTCACTCGACGCAGACTTTGAATAAACAGCCAGATGCGTAAGACACTCAGGCGCAAGTAACGGCATGAAAGGGCGCGAATGAACCTCCGCAGCGAGAGGAACACGCAAGGCATTATTTAAGTCTGAGAAATTAAAATTCATTGCAGATTCCGGCGTCTTTTAAAAATAGCAAAAATCATTCCTGAGCGAAACTGGAACAACTGATTTACAAAAATGCATTGCATGTCAGCACAACAACTGCGAGCAAGCCAAGCCTGTGAAACGAATATAACAAATTTTGAAGAAGAAATCTCTGATGACGCTGAACTTCAGTACTACAATCAGAGTTTTGATAGACTCATTTTTGCGAGGAGAATACCTTGATACAGCAACATTGGCTATCCAGCTACGAATCGATCCCTGCCGAAATCAACCCTGATGCTTATAATTCGGTCGTTGATTTGATGGAAGAGGCCATGCAACGATATGCCGCGCTTCCTGCTATGCATTGTGCTGGTCAAACGATTACCTACGCGGATATCGATCGTTTATCGCGCAATTTTGCAGCCTATTTACAACAACGACTCGGTGTCAAAAAAGGTGACCGTATTGCGGTCATGCTTCCCAATCTGCTGGCCTTTCCGATTGCATTTTTGGGGATTATTCGCACTGGTGCGGTGCAGGTCAGTGTCAATCCCATGTACACAGCGCGAGAACTAGAGCATCAACTCAACGATGCCGGCGCTGACATTATCGTTGTCTACAATGGTGTCTCTAAGACTGTCGCCGATGTCATCAATTCGACGGAATTGAAAACGGTTATCACGGCCGGAGTGGGCGATGGAAGTGGTGTGAATTTACCAAGCCCACCAGTTGATGCGCGCTTGCAAGACAGCAAATCATTGGCACATGTGCTGGAAGAAGGCGCACACGCCATGCTTGAGCCTGTAAAACTGAGCGCCACTGATCTACTTTTTCTGCAATATACAGGTGGAACAACGGGACTATCAAAAGGTGCTGCGCTATCCCACCGCAATCTGATTGCTAACACTGAGCAATTTAAAGCTTTCATGCCGAGCGCCATCCGCCCTGGACAAGAAGTGATTGTGACTGCCCTACCGCTTTACCATATCTTTGCGTTGATGGTGAATTTTATTACGTACTTTTCAATTGGTGCAGACAACTGGCTCGTTCCCAATCCACGCGATATGGACAGCTTTGTTAACACACTAAAAGAAGCAAGACCCACTGTCTTTACTGGCGTCAACACTTTATTCGCGGGACTCGTCGCCCATCCACGTACAATTGAAATCGACTGGAGCCGCTTGCGCCTTGCCGCAGGAGGTGGGGCGGCCGTGATACGGGCTGTTTCAGACAAATGGAAAACGCTGACTGGTACGTTTATTCGGGAAGGCTATGGATTGTCTGAGACAGGGCCTATTTTGAGTTTCAATCCAGATTCAATTAAAGAATTTAACGGCAGCACTGGCTTACCTATTCCATCAACGGATATTCAATTATTAGATGACGATGGTCATCGCGTTGCGATCGGTGAGGCCGGCGAGATCTGCGCCAAAGGTCCACAGGTCATGCAAGGCTATTGGAATCAACCGAAAGCCAATGCAGCGGCATTCACTGTCGACGGCTATTTCCGCACGGGTGATATTGGTGTCTTTGATGAAAAAGGCTTTTTGCGTATCGTTGACCGCAAGAAAGACATGATTATTGTCTCAGGATTTAATGTCTATCCCAATGAGATCGAAGCGGTTGTCACCGCTTGTCCCGGCGTCATGGAGTGTGCATGTGTTGGCATTCCTGACGAGAAAACAGGTGAAGCCGTCAAGCTCGTCGTCACTAAATTGGCAGGCGCGACATTAACTGAAGCCGATATCATCGCCCATTGTCGTCGGGAACTCACGGGCTATAAGATTCCGAAGGTGGTCTTGTTTGTTGAGAACATTCCAAAATCGGCAGTGGGCAAGATTTTAAGACGCGAAATTCGTCAGTCATAATGACGTCTGTCGGGCTGCTCATGTTCATGATCATGTTTGTGTTCAGCCCGACATGCGAAACGTGCGGAAAAATCTATATTGTTCATATTAAATAAACCATAAAACGTGCGCCACGATGATGAAAACCACAGTTTTTCCTCATCCCAAGGCAATCACATTTGCACAATATCAACGAATGAATTAGCATCCTTTAAGGATTTCGCTTACGTTGGGGAAGTGTTGATGTCAGGTAAAAAAAACGACTTTTTGAGAACACTAAAAGCCATTTTCGCGGTAACGAGCGGGTTAATGAGTCTGAATGTACTGGCGACTGAAAAGCAGCTAATTGCTTACAACACTTATGATAGCGAACCTTTTGTCACCACAAGCGGCGGGTTAGGCGCAGATCTGGTCGCCTATCTAAATTCACGTCTGAGCGGTAAATATCATTTTACCTTGCAGACAGTGCCTCGTATGAAACTGAATCAATCCATCATCAATGCGCGCTCATTCAATGGGATTGTGCTTTTTCTGAATCCTAATTTCGTTGTCGATACCAACAAGAAATTCTATTGGACTGATGCGTTCATGCGCGACGAAAACTACGTCGTCTCCAACATCGATAAAAAAGTGAATTACACAGGACCAGATTCACTTTCCGGTACGAAATTTGGCGGCATCAAAGGTTACCATTACCTCAATCTGGACAGTCAGTTTGGCGAAGCGATTGAACGTGAGGATGCGAGTGATGAGGTGTCCAATTTAAAAAAGGTCGCTTACAGTCGAATCGATGTCACCATTGTACCCGCTAGTAGTTTTCGATTTTTTATCCGGAACGCAAGCAGCTCTTTTGCCGATAAATTATATGTCGCGCGAGAACGGCATTATGCGTTTACGCGACATATTTTTTGCGCAAGTGCTGATGCAGAATTGGCGAAGTTGTTAGCAAATGTTGCCACCGATATGAAGACTGATAAACGCTGGCTTGATGTGCTGAATGCGTATGGCTTAAATGAGTTGAAATTATAAAGCATCGATGAGATGACATTGACTGCAATTGGCATTCATCAAATCCAACTGGGCAAACACAGCTCATATTGTCAGTTTTTACAGGGACGTTGCAACCCGCCAAGTTCAGCAAAAAGTTATTATCACTGTCATTGCCATTGCAATTTTTACCTACCTAAATAAGCCCGTCAAACAAGACCAACTTTACTCTATCGCCCGCATGTACTTCATTGTGGTCGTGGTCTAAAACAATCATGCAATTGGCCTCAGACATCGAGCGTAGAATGCCTGATCCTTGCGATCCTGTAATACTCACCTCAAGTTCACCTTGTGCATTCAATTCAACGATACCACGCTGATATTCGGTTCGACCTGGTCGCTTTTTTATTGGAAATTTACTCGTTGCCGGCACCAGAATCGGCGTTGCGTTTTCAGCGCCCTGCATATGTAATAAAGCTTGCTTTACAAAAAAGTAAAACGTCACCATCACGGCGACGGGGTTGCCGGGAAGTCCAAATAAATAGGCGCTCTTACCATTAGAATTAAGTTTCCCAAACGCCATTGGCCGACCCGGACGCATAGCGATAGACCAAGATGCTACCTCGCCTAATTGCGACATGATTTGCCTGGTATAGTCCGCATCTCCTACTGATACACCACCGGTAGTGATCACGACATCCGCGCTTTCAGTCGCGTTGCGGAAGCAGGACTCAAGCAATATGGGGTCGTCTTTCACCACCCCCATGTCAATCAACTCACAGCCTAATCGAGTTAACATTGCGTGCAATGTATACCGATTGCTATCGTAAATACAGCCGACGTCTAACGGTTCATTTAAGGAACGTAACTCATCGCCGGTAGAAAAAAAAGCGACGCGCAAACGGCGCTGTACCGTAATTTCAGCAATACCCAACGAGGCCAACAATCCGAGGTCTGCGGGGCGTATTCGTTTGCCCTTGCGTAAAGCAGTCTTTCCGATCGCCAAGTCCTCACCTGCACGTCGTCGATTATTCCCAGCTTGTAGTCGCCCTGCAGGAATTTTTATTTGCGTATCGCCAACTTGGTCACTTAACTCAATAGGCACTACCGTATCGCAGCCATCCGGCATCACCGCGCCGGTCATAATACGTACGCACTCCCCTTCTGCCACACTACCTTGAAACGGCCGACCAGCGTAGGCGGCACCAACAATGCGATACGTAGATTCGTCTGTTTCAGATAATGCATCACCGGCAAACGCATAGCCGTCCATCGCTGAATTATCATGGGCAGGTACACTCATACCGGAAATCACATCTTCAGCCAGAATACGTCCTAGCGCTTGCAAGATGCCGATTTTTTCAACTTGATGTATCGGCTGAATAAACTGCGCAATAATTTCTTGTGCTTTATTTACAGAAAGATCGCGTGGATGTTCATGTGGATGAGCACCTGAGCAACCCGATAGTCGATGGATGAGGTCATTGAGGGAAGTGTTTTTTGTCTCTGACGTGATCATTTGAGGGCTCGCATAACTTTGGGGCGTTGAATGTTTCAATTTCAATTTCAATTTCAATTTCAATTCATCACAACTCAATTCAGATTTGATTTCAATCGCAACTTTTACGCGACAAATTCACTCGCATGTTGAATTACAAAATCAGCTAACTTTGGCGTATCCGCCAGATTGAAAACTGGTAACGTTGAATGCGTCGTTTCACCATCGGACGCGATCGCTTGAATTCCCGGCCAGTCCGTACCAAGTGGCTGCTTACCAATTGGCGAGCGCCACACTTCTAACTTAGGAAAATTTTCCGCTTTAAATCCCTCAATCAGAACCAGATCACATTCATGCAATCTATCCAGCAGATAGGATAATGGCGGCTCAGCCTGCTCATTCAGTTCGTGCATAAGCGCCCACCGACTTTTACCCATTAACAGCACCTCCTGGCAACCTGCAGCACGCAAGCGATATGAATCTTTACCAGGGTGGTCAATATCGATGTCCTTGTGACTGTGTTTAATTAAGGAGATCTTCAAGCCACGCGCTTGTAACTCAGGAATAAGACGTTCTAACAGGGTTGTTTTACCCATACCAGAATGCCCAACGATACCAAAAACTTTCATTCGTACCTTCCTCATAATTCAACATCGTTTCAGTTTGATTCCACGCTTTTGTTATTTCTGCCTTGCATACAGTCTGGAGGTTCAAACCACCAAAAGAGTTGATGCGCTACCCCGCATCAGATTCTGTCAGCATTGTTTTTTCGGCCATAGTATCGTTATGCGAAACATCGACTAATGGATTGAAGTGACGTCTTTAACTTGCATAATTGAGGAGTACGTACGGCACAATCCGATGCCAGAAACGTTGATGAATTGGCGGAAGACAGTAAGAGTCGAACTTACGAGAGAATGATTGACATCCCCTGACGGGTTTGAAGCCCGCCCGCACCACCGGATACGTGTGCCTTCCAATTTTGCTACTAAACGTTTAAAAAAAACTATCACACCATGTTCCCGGTTTGCCAAAGACTTTCCGCCCGCAAAACATGTACGTCACGTAGGCGCCGAGTATATCCGACACGGTCAAAGAATTCCAGAAATTGAATCGCACGTTTACGCCCAAGCCCGCTCGCATCACGAAAAGCTGCCGCACTAATTTGACGATAACTACTGTTTTGTGACGGTATAGTCGCCACTGACTCAGCAAGCTTGGCTAACTCAGCAATCCGCTGTGGATGACAATATAAATCACGCACAATTTGGTAGACCTGCCCACGTAATGCGAGCTTACGGAGCAAAGTACGAACCATCTCTTCATTGCTCTGATGTGTTTTTGCAAGGTCCCGCACCCATGGCGGATCAAATTCTGAGGCCTGTAACGACGTTAGCAACAAGTCTGCCAATCGTTGTTGTTCGGGTTCCAATTCAACACTGTGCTCTGGCAGACGCAGCCATGAGCCTTGCCCGATCAATGCGCCAGTTACAAGAAGCTTATCGATCAAACTGCGCCAGAGTGCATCGTCGATCTCCGGTGCAACCATCCGTTTAAGTCGTGCGTGTTGCGGTCCGGTCTCATCCGGAAAATTCATATGAAACGCTCGCAATGCGTCGATGATTTGTTTATTTAACTGATCAGCGCTTGCTTTAGATAAAATAATCGCATCATCGCCGCGAATATCTATTTCTGAACATTCTTCCGGAAAACGTAATTGTTCAGGCGACAATTGGGTAAGGCGCGTCAGCGTAGAGCGCCGGATACCCATCACGCTACGTTCTATCAACACATGATGGTTGTCTGTATTGAGATAAATAGCCAACGTATGCAGCCATTCGCGCCTATCCGCACTGCGACGTTTGCGTGCCGGACCAAACGGATCCAAAATACGGCCACCGCCAACAGTACGCAGTGCTTGTGCATTACGCAATACAAAACGCTCACCTGGTACCGCATGAACAGGTGAGTCAAAAACCAATTGCGCGAGTACCTTTTGACCAGGTTCTATCGTGTCACCTTCCAACATCAATACCCTTGCCACACGATGCGCAGCGCCTAAATGCACGTGCACCTGAGACCATGGCTTTAAGTTCAGTCCAGCAGTGTTAAGCAAATGCAATTCAACGTCGATTCGATCGCCGCATTCTGTCATTGCGCTCGCCACTGCCCAGTCGCCCCGCTCCACCTGGTCTTTGTCTATGCCAACAATATTCATTGACAATCGCTGACCAGCATAACCTGCCTCCACAGGCCGGTTTTGCGCGTGAATACTGCGCACCCTGACGGACTTTCCGGAAGGTGCCAAGGCAATCGTGTCACCCACTGAAACAACACCCGCCGACGCGGTTCCGGCAATGAATAAGCCTTTGCCACTCAAATTAAAAACCCGATCAATCGCTAGCCGGAATAGACGGCGATGTTCTTTTTGCGCGAGTGATTGAGCGGCAGTCATTAAATGCAGTTTCAGATCAGCCACGCCAGGATCATTTTCCACCTGCGCCTGAGTGCAAAAAATCGGCGCATCAGCAAAAGTTGTTGTGGCTAGAAAATGCCGTATTTCAGCTTTCACCGCAGCGATACGTTC
Organism: Undibacterium sp. SXout20W; assembly: GCF_049340285.1. NCBI lineage: Bacteria > Pseudomonadati > Pseudomonadota > Betaproteobacteria > Burkholderiales > Oxalobacteraceae > Undibacterium > Undibacterium sp. SXout20W. The sequence goes on from NZ_JBMPPH010000024.1 coordinate 45,444, forward strand.
GGCGTCGACCCGATCAATTTTGGTCAATGCGACAACACCATGTTGGATGCCTAGTAGTTCCAGGATCGATACATGTTCGCGGGTTTGAGGCATGACACCATCATCTGCGGCAATGACGAGCAGCGCATAGTCAATACCACTGGCACCCGCTGCCATCGTGTGAATAAGCTTTTCGTGGCCAGGAACATCGATCAGGCCGAGCACATCGCCATTGGGTAATGGGGTATAAGCGTAACCCAACTCAATCGAAATGCCGCGTGCCTTTTCTTCTTTCAGACGATCAGTATCGACGCCAGTCAGGGCGCGGCTCAGCGTTGTCTTACCATGATCGATATGTCCAGCGGTGCCAACTATCATGGTTTTAAAAATGCCAGTTGATCAATGAATTCATGCTGATCGCCATCAAGACAACGCAAATCCAGCAGGAAAGTCTCATTGGCGATACGGCCTATGACCGGACGCGGCAATTGCCGGAATGCTTTTTCGAGGCGCCCCAAGGGGTTACTTACTTTGTGTGATGGATTTGGTCGAATTGTCAGGCCAAAGCTCGGCAACTGATCGACAGGTAAAGCCCCACTACCAACCTGACTGGACATCTCTTCGCCGGCGACCATATATGCGGCACCAAGTACTTGTTGTACTAAAGGGATTAGTGTTTGCGCCAACTGTTGCATTTCAGCCCTTGGGCGCGTTAACAGGCGCATCGTGGTCAAACGTTGCGTCAGTAGCTCTGGTGAGCGATACAGGGCCAGCACTGGCTCCAAGGCTGCCAAAGTTAATTTACCAACGCGTAAAGCCCGCTTCAGTGGATTACGTTTAATCTGCGCAATCAGATCCGCGCGGCCAACGATAATCCCTGCTTGAGGGCCACCCAACAATTTATCGCCGCTGAATGTCACTAAATCAGCCCCCGCCTCGATCGCCTCGCGCACCGTCGGTTCACGCACAAGACCGAACTGTTCAAGATCAATGAGTGTTCCGCTTCCCAAATCCACAGCCGTAGGAATATTGCGTTCACGCCCCAATGCCGAAATGTCAGATAACTCGACACTTTTGGTGAAGCCTGTAATGACATAATTACTGCAATGCACCTTCATCAACAGTGCTGTGTTGGCATGAATCGCGTTACGGTAATCGGCCAAATGGGTGCGATTGGTGGCGCCGGTTTCTCGTAATGTTGCTCCTGCGCGCTGCATGATGTCGGGAATTCGAAACGCCCCGCCAATTTCAACCAACTCGCCGCGCGAAACGATCACTTCCTTGCCCATCGCCATGGTATTCAACAGCAGCAACACTGCGGCTGCATTGTTGTTGACGATGGTCGCCGCTTCTGCGCCTGTCAATTCACATAGCAATTCTTCAACAAGATCGTCTCTGTCACCACGCTTACCTGTGTCTAAATCAAATTCCAGATTGGTTGGCGACGTCATCGCGTCGACCACGGCTTGCACGGCCACATCGGGCAATAAAGCGCGCCCCAGGTTGGTGTGCAAGACCGTACCGGTCAGATTAAACATCCTTTTCAGGTGTGATCGATCTTGCTTCTCCAGCGCGGCCGCGACACTTTCGACGATGCTGGGAATGTCTGGTGCTTCCATCTGTTTTTGCGGGTCTTGGGCTAACGCCTCTTTACGCAGCGCCGCCAACGAGGTTTGTACTGCTAATACTATGCGGCTGCGACCATATCGTTCAATCAATCCACTGGCTTCCAGCAATACCTTATCAACAGATGGCAGCCGTACGCTACGCATCGTTGATATCGTCGCAGAACTGACCGGTGGTATTGAAGTCACTCTGATTCTCCGAACCACAGCAGCGGGTTAATATTGCCGCGATCAAAGCCAGCTTCACTGACTAAAATATCCAGTGTCAACGTTGCCAGATCATCGACAAACGGCTCGGCATTGTAATCGTGCTCTTGGTTAAAAATCTTGGTGTAGCGATGGCAATCGCCACAAGTCTCAGCACGCACATATTTGCGTGGATCATTGGCTTTATTCACCGGCGACGCAGCGGCTTCAGGCGCATCAACCGGATCTAGTCCTTGATAAGAAATTTTTCCGTTTTGCTCACAACTCACGCATTTTACCCGGACCATATGCCATTGCGTCGCACACATACCGCAGGTGAGATAACGATAGCCTTGTGATTGTCCGCCAATGCGAATCAAGCTGGCAACGGGATGTGAGCCACATACAGGACAGAGCGTAAAGGTATCAAGCATAGGCACTTGCTGTTGCTTTAGTTTCGCAGCACGCGAGGTCCATAAGACTTGCAGCGCGGCGGCAATAAAAGGGGCTTGTGCGGGATTAACCTGTTCGTGACGCTGCGCTAACACAGCGTTGGCTTGATCTTCGAGGTCTTCCAAGTTTTCCTCAATCAAATCTCTTAGACTCTGGAGTACTGAATTGAGTGCTGCCTTTTCTGGATTATTGTGGTCTGCTAATTTTTCAATCAGAGCATTCAGAATCGTACTCCACATTAGCGGGCGTTTTAGCTGCGTTGCCAATGGTGGCATCATATGATCAAGCGCAAGACTGAGCGACTTTTGATCTGGCATGTCGAGATCTGCTTCGCTGAGCGATTGCGCGATCTCAGATTGTGCTAATGTGACTTCGCGCATTAATTCCAGATAACCGCTTAAGGCCGGATTAAAAGCAATGCCCGCGACTTTACCGTCCGCTAAGTCACGCAAACGTGCAGCGCGCGCGGCAAATACTGCTGCTGCCCCTTCTGGCAAATGAAAACGTGGCAAGGCGGTATGATCGAGTGATTCGATTTCACCACGTTCAATGATTCGTTGTACCAAGATTATTCCAATAAAATAAACAAAATGAGGCGTTTTCGGGCTCAGAAATAAAACGAACTAAGGGTATTTTAGACTAGTTTGAAAATAAAACCGACGCCGAACTTCGGCGTCGGTTTTCGATTGCTTTTTCGATTGCTTTTTCGATTGCTTTTTCGATTGCTTTTTCGATTGCTTTTTCTTACTGTAGCAAGGTTGTAGATGTCGTATTGCTGCGCACAATATCTGGTCAATTCCAAACCAAATAAAAAACGAACCTATACCATTATTGAAAGAATAATTATTACTTGTTTAATATTATTTCTCTTTCGATGCTTTGACCACCTCGTCAAACCACAATCGATGATGCTTACGAGCCCAGCCAAGACTGACTGTTCCTCGCATCATTGCGCCAATCGAACCTTTAACCCAGATCGCCGCATAGATGTGCACGATGATGCTGGTAATGAGCAAAAACGCACAAAACGCATGCAATAACGCTGAAAACCGGATCAATTCGATCGGAAACACCCACGAAAAATACGCACGCCAGATCACCACGCCGGACAATAGCAAACCAACCATGCAGAAGATCAGTACAAAGAACAGGATCTTCTGACCCGCGTTATACCGACCGATATGCGGCAAGTTTTCTTCACGGTTGTGCAGCACGTCCTTCATCTGCTTCAGCCACTGGTGATCCACTGGCTCCATGACATTGTGATGCCAGAAGCGCACGACCAACACAACAAACATGCTGAACATCACTAAGCCAATAAATGGATGCAGAATACGCGTCCATTGACCGCCGCCAAGTAAGTTGCTAAGCCAGAACAGTGACGGGTGAAACAGCGCCAATCCGGAGATTGCCAACAAAATAAAGCTAATCGCGGTAATCCAATGATAGGTGCGATCATTGGCACTATAACGCTCGATCTTTGTTGCATCCTGATGATCACTCATGATGCGCCTCCTCAGATTGTGCTGACGATATTGCTGCATTAGCGGCCTTCACTGCGTCGGCTGCTTCCTTTTCATCCTTCTCAGTCACTTCGTTTGGACCGATGCGGGTGTAATGGAAGAATCCGATTACGGCAGCTGCAGCCATACTTGCTACCGCCAATGGTTTGGACAATCCCTTCCAAACCGCGATCATCGGCGAAATGCGCGGTTTATTTGGCAAACCGTGATACAGCGACGGATTATCGGCGTGATGTAACACGTACATGACGTGCGTACCACCGACACCTGCCGGATCGTACAATCCGGCATTATCAAAACCGCGTGATTTCAGGTCAACAATGCGCTCTTCGGCGTGTTGCTTCATGTCTTCTTTGGTACCAAAAACAATCGCACCAGTTGGACATGATTTAACACATGCAGGTTCCTGCCCGACGGCAACGCGATCCGAGCATAAAGTACATTTATAAGCGCGGTTGTCTTGTTTGGAGATGCGAGGTACATCGAATGGGCAACCGCTGACGCAGTAACCGCAGCCGATACAATTCTCCTCCTGAAAATCGACAATACCATTCGTGTATTGAACAATCGCACCCGGTGCCGGACAAGCTTTGAGACAACCCGGATCTTCACAGTGCATACAGCCATCCTTGCGAATCAACCATTCCAGGTTGCCGTTTGGATTTTCGTATTCAGAAAAACGCATCACCGTCCACGAGTGTTCGGACATGTCGCGTGGATTGTCATACGTGCCGTGATTTTCACCGACTTCGTCACGCAAATCGTTCCATTCCATGCAGGCCGTCTGACACGCCTTGCAACCAATACATTTTGTGGTGTCAATCAGCTTGGCCACAGTACCTGTAATCGGCTCTCGTACCGACGGCGGTTGTACGGTGGTCGCCGACATACGTTTAATATCAAGAGATTGAAGTGGCATGGTGTTCTCCTAGGCTTTTTCGACTTTGACCAAAAATGATTTGAATTCCGGTGTTTGGGAATTCGCGTCACCTACTTCTGGTGTCAGTGTGTTGACCAAATAGCCTGGTTTGGCTACGCCTGTAAATCCCCAATGAATTGGCAAGCCAACGGTTTGCACCGCTTTGCCTTCAATCATCAATGGCTTGATACGTTTCGTGACGACTGCCTTGGCCACCAGATGACCGCGCTTGGAACTCACTTTGATTCTGTCACCGGCTTTGACACCTACCTGTTTGGCCAGCTCTTCACCTATTTCGACAAACTGTTCAGGCTGAATAATGGAATTCAGCTTGGCGTGTTTGGTCCAATAGTGGAAATGCTCGGTCAGACGATAGGTCGTTGCCACATGGGGGAAATCCTCATGCGTGCCCAATTGTTCACGGTCGCCAGCAAAAATCCGTGCAGCAGGATTGCTGGTTGCGCGTGCATTTTTTGGATGCAACGGGTTGTAACCAAGTGGATTTTCAAATGGTTCATAATGCTCTGGGAACGGACCTTCATTCATTGCTTTGGAAGCAAAGAAGCAAGCCACGCCTTCAGGCGCCATGATGAATGGTCCCATACCGTTTTCTGGTGGTTCATCCGCTTTGTAGTCAGGCACGTCAGCGCCAGCCCAATTTGTACCATTCCACGCGATCAGCTTACGGGTTGGGTCAAACGGCTTACCATTGACGTCACAGGAAGCACGGTTGTACAACACGCGACGGTTCGCCGGCCATGCCCACGCCCAGTTCAGCGTCTGTCCAATACCCGTCGGGTCGCTGTTATCGCGACGCGCCATGTTATTACCCGCCTGCGTCCATGAACCAGCAAAGATCCAGCAACCGCTCGTTGTTGTGCCGTCATCGCGCAGCATGGCAAATGATGGTAACTGCTCACCTTTTTTCACCAATACTTTGGTTGGATCTTTTGGATCCGTCACATCGGCCAAAGCACGACCATTGAACTCTTTTGCCAGCTCTTCCGGACGTGGTGATTTTGGATTCGCGTACGGCCAGGTCAGATTCACGATTGGATCCGGGAACTTACCACCTTCGGTTTTGTACAGCGAACGCATGCGCAGGAAAATACCTGACATGATGTCGATATCGCTGCGTGCTTCGCCCGGAGGCTCCGCACCCTGCCAGTGCCATTGCAGAACCCGTGAAGAGCTCACCAATGAACCGCTTTCTTCTGCGAAGCAAGTGACTGGTAAGCGGAACACTTCCGTCTGGATCTTGCTTGGATCAACATCATTGAACTCGCCGTAAGGCTTCCAGAACTCTGCGGTCTCCACCGCCAATGGATCCATGACCACCAAGAACTTGAGCTTGGACAATCCCTCAGAGACCTTTTTCTTATTTGGCGCGGAGGCCAAAATATTAAAGCCTTGGCAGATATAGCCTGTCATCTTCCCTTGATGCATTAACTCAATGGCTTGCATCATGTCGTATGGCTTGTCCAACTTAGGCAGATAATCGTAGCCCCAGTTGTTTTCCGCTTTCGCTGCATCCCCCCACCAGGTCTTCATCAGACTGACGTGGAACGCGCGATAGTTTTTCCAATAACTGAGCTGATTCGGACGCAGCGGCTTCTTGGCACGAACACCAATGTAGCCCTCAAATTCCTGCTCACTTTCAGATGGCAAGGTCATGTAACCAGGCAACAGGTTCGACATCAGACCTAAGTCCGTCAAGCCCTGAATATTAGAGTGACCGCGTAGCGCGTTCATACCACCACCAGAGATACCAATATTACCCAGCAGCAGTTGCACCATCGCACCCGCACGAATCGTTTGCGCACCAGTACTGTGATGTGTCCAGCCCAACGCGTACAGAATCGTTGCAGCACGACCAGGTACAGCGGTGGAAGCCAGCGTTTCAGCGACATGCTTGAATTTTTCTGGGGGTACACCGCAGACGCGGGAAACTAATTCCGGCGTGTAGCGAGAATAGTGCTTCTTCATCAATTGGTAGACGCAGCGCGGATGTTCGAGTGTTGGGTCAACCACAGCGTAACCATCGGCGCCAATTTCATAGCTCCACGACGATTTATCTGTGTACTTGCCCGCTTTTTCATCGTAGCCGGAATACAGACCGTCATTCAATGCAAAGTCTTCACGCACGACGAAAGGCATGTCAGTATAGTTCTTGACATACTCGTGCTGAATTTTATCGTTGGTGAGCAAATAATTAATAATCGCGCCCAGGAAAACGATATCCGTTCCTGTGCGTGTTGCCACATAGTAGTCAGCAACCGATGCGGTACGCGTAAAACGCGGGTCCACCACCATCAGCTTTGCTTTGTTATGTGCTTTTGCTTCTGTGACCCATTTAAAGCCACAAGGATGTGCTTCGGCGGCATTGCCACCCATGACAAGAATTACATCGGCATTTTTAATATCTACCCAATGATTCGTCATCGCTCCACGGCCAAACGTCGGGGCAAGACCTGCCACCGTCGGACCATGTCAGACACGCGCCTGATTATCAAATGTCAGCATCCCCAAACTACGCATGGTTTTGTGGGTCAGATAACCGGTCTCATTACTTGAAGCAGAGGCCGCCAGCATACCCGTCGTCAACCAGCGATTGACCGTTTTGCCGTCTGCGGTTTTTTCCACAAAATTGGCATCGCGGTCTTGCTTCATCAGCTTGGCGATCCGATCCAATGCGTCGTCCCAGGAGATTTTTTTCCACTCTGTGCCGCCTGGTGCGCGATATTCTGGCGCCAGCAAGCGGTTTGGGCTATGGATGAAGTCAATCAGACTTGCACCCTTAGGGCACAACGTGCCGCGATTAACCGGATGGTCGGCATCACCCTCGATATGGATGATACTGGCGGTGGCATTTTTCGCGCCATCACCTAATCCGTACATGAGAATACCGCAACCGACTGAGCAATACGGACAGGTATTACGTGTTTCAGTCGTGCGAGAAAGCTTATATTGCCGCACTTCCGCAAGTGCTGCTGTCGGCATAAATCCGAGCAGCGCCAGGCTGGAGCCTGCAACCGTTGAACCGGTTATCTTGAGAAACTGACGGCGAGAGAGTTGCGTCATGGCTGTCTCCGTTCGTGGTGAATGTCATCCCCAAAAAGAAGATAACGATTTATTCTATAAAGCAAGAAAATCGTAGCATATACAGATTGTCTTCGCTGAGACGTGTATCTGAAAAATGCAAGATATAAGTTCTTTTTAATAACAAATTTGTGAAGAATTGAAAATCGTCATCATCAGCACAACCATCAATAAATAGTCCTCGTCACTATGCGATTGCCACGATGAAGGTAATTTAGAATCAGATACGCTACGTTTAGCAGCTACTTCGGATGTATTTCAAAGCAAAAATGTTTTAACAAAAATCGTTGATATCAATTCGAGTCTGGAATCCAATGTTCCATTTGAATTTCAATTTATTTGTTAAAGATCGTTTCTTAAAAACGCGTCCTCTGCTCAACATAATGTTACCTTAATAATTAATTTGTAATATCGACAACAAAATCGATCGCAAAGCTTTTTTGAGGCGATTTTTTTAAAAATTCATTTGGACGAAAAAACCGGAATGTAAAAGGAATTGGCACGCTTTCTGACGTCTGGTCGCTATTTTTTGAAATTTCTACTAATCTAGAAGAAATGCGATAATTTGCTCATTCTTCAAAGACGCGTCTCTTACTTTTTACATTGATTTTTAAGATAACCATGATCAACTCTACTCCTACTCTATTAGTAACGCCATCTGCTCATCCAATGAGCGATGCAATACGTGCAGAACGCATGACAAATCCAAGTTTTGGTCGTATTTTTACGGATCATATGGTTGTCATCCCCTATCGCAATGGTGCATGGCAACAAGGTGAATTAAAAGCATATGGTCCGTTAAGTCTTGATCCTGCCGCCTCAGCGTTACATTATGGACAGGCAATTTTTGAAGGTTTTAAAGCCTTCACGCAGCCTGATGGCAGTATTAAAACTTTCCGCCCCGCAGCCAACAGCGCACGTTTTAACCGTAGCGCACAACGTTTAGCCATGCCGGACTTGCCAGAACATTTATTTATGGAAGCCGCTGATGCTTTAATCACGATCGATAAAGCGTGGGTGCCAAAAAATGTCGGTGAAAGCCTCTACCTGCGACCATTAATGTTTGCGACCGATCCATTTTTGGGTGTTCGTCCCGCTAGTGAATATCTGTTCGTCTTATTTGCATCTCCTGCCGGTGCGTACTTCCCACAAGGTGTTAAACCAGTCACTGTATGGATCAGCGAAGACTTTGTCCGTGCGGCACCCGGCGGTACTGGTGAGGCAAAGTGTGCTGGTAATTACGCGGCAAGTCTGGTTGCGCAAGCACAAGCATTAGAAAAAGGATGCGATCAGGTGGTTTGGCTGGATGCTGTAAAACGCGAATACATTGAAGAAATGGGCGGTATGAATTTGTTTTTCGTCTACGAAGAAAGCGGAAAAACACGCGTCGTTACACCTGAGCTGACTGGCACCTTGCTTTCCGGAATTACGCGTCGTAGTTTGCTGGAAATGGCAAAAGGTTTGGGTTATGAAGTAGAGGAACGTAAGCTTACGGTACAACAATGGCGCGACGACATAGCATCTGGAAAAATGACCGAAGTATTCGCTTGTGGCACGGCTGCGGTGATCACACCAGTCGGTCATGTTAAGGCGAAAAATTTCGAATTCACCATTAACAATGGCGAAAATGGCAAAGTAACAATGGCCTTACGAGAAGCTCTCTTAGGTTTGCAACACGGTACGATAGCAGATACACACGGTTGGATGCATAAAGTGTGTTAATCACGTTTTGGAGGGCAAGTGCAAGCTGACAGTCGAATTTACCGAGCCAATTGGCCGCTTGCCCCGCCCTGCAAAAAGTACAGTCACCATGATGATGATGGATGGCCTCAAGCCACCAACATCATCGAATGACTTTGGTCATAAACACGCTATTTGGATCATCGACGTAATTGGCAAACGGTAAACCAAATTCAAATCCAAAACTTGCGTATAGTTGACGTGCGGGTTCAAAAAAGCGCATCGAGCCGGTTTCAAGGCTTAGTCGCGCATAGTTCCTTTGCTTTGCCACGTCAATCACATGCTGCAGTAAAACCCTGGCAGCGCCGCGACGACGCAAAGCGCGCGGTGTTCGCATCGATTTGATTTCCGCATGATGTGCATCCAATTGCTTGAGCGCGATACATCCCGCCAATTGGTCGCCGTCCCAGATCGTCCAGAACGTAATGTCAGGATGCCGCAGGGCATTCAGATCCAGTGCATGGACACTTTCTGCCGGACTCGTTGCGTACATGTCTTCTAAGTGCTCTTCCAGCAAACGGCGGATGTCATCCCCTTGCAAGTCATCAACACGAATTTCCATCGGCACATCCTCCTTCAAAGCTTCAATACAAACGTCAAAAAATTCTCAAGTTCCCTATCAGATAAGCAGCCATTTGACTTATTTCGACGGACAAACCGACAAGGCATTTTTCTGTGTTGACCAACAGAGTTCTTCCATTTGATTACTTAGTTGCTGTACACCTTCTTTCTTTAGGTGTTTAGTGCTGTTCCTGACGCTGGGGACGATTCAGATAGATCAAGCCCAGTGTCACTACAAAAAATACGGTCGTCGCACCGGCCATAGAAAGGTGGATGCCGATTTTACTGCCGATAAGTCCGACAAAGATTCCACTAAATAATCGTAGGCCTGCTGACGACATGCCAAACAAGCCAAGCACTTTTCCACGAATCGCATCCGGTGCTTTCATTTGCACGATCGTTTGATTCATACTACTAAAGGACAACTCACAAAAGCCTGCAGCAAATAAGCACACGAGGGCCATTGGATAGTTGCGGGTCATGGCAAAGCTACCCAATGCAACCGCCCACGCTAGCGCAAAACCCATGGCCGCCGAGGGTGTAACCTTCGTAAAACGGAATCCGGCTTCCAGCGTAATGCCAGCAAATAAAGCACCTGCCGCATCTGCCGCCAACAACATAGAATAGGCGAATCCTGGTTCGATATTACCGAGGTCAGTGGCAAAACCGGGCATCTGAGCCTGATAACTACTCCCGACAAAAAATGACGCCGCACCGGACAACAGAATCATCACACCGAGAGTCGGAATTTTTTTGACAGCCACAATCGTTTGCCAAATATCAGTCAGGCCATTGACGCGACGCGTACTTGACTGCTCAAGCCGCTTGGAACGATGTGGTGTCGGCGCTTTGATCAGCCAAATCAACAAAGGAAGATATAACGCCGCATTCAAAAATATCCCATTGGATGGCCCCAAGGTTGACATAATCAAACTACCGACACCTGGTCCGACCAGAACACCAAAATAACGCGCAGTCGCATTCAAACGCACCGCACTCGCCAGCTTCTCTACACCGACAATGTCGTACAACAAGACCTGACTTGAGGTCATCCAGAACACGCCAGCAATGCCATGTAACACCAGCAATGCCATTGCCCACGGTATCGTCAGCGTATCGGTGACAAAGAAATAGCCCCACCCCAACGACACCAATGCAAACAAGGTTCCTCCAATTTGAATTAATCGCCGCGAATCAAATCTGTCATTCAATGCACCGACACCCACCGAAAACAAAAGAAATGGCAGCCAATGTGATATCACCGCAAATCCACCAAGTGTCGGTGATTTAAACTTCTGAAAAGCGACCCAATAGCTGATCACATGCTCCACGTTATCCGCCATCATTGTTAAAACAAAAGTTGCAACAAAGATCGGAAAGCTAGGAATTTTCAAGGCTTCAAATGCCTGATGTTTGTTACCGGGATTTATTTTTTGAGCCATACACGCGGGGAATTGGATTTTAGATAATGAGCCAAATTATAAATTTGATTTCATATTTACGTGCATCGAGAAGATATTGAATCCGCCAATCTTTTTTATTTTGTATGACGCATTAAAAAAATGCCTCACAAATCATCTTTATTTCTTCATTGGCGATCAATTTTACGCCATCCATATTTTTACAATTTAGACAACTAGTGGCATATAAAATTAGCTTTTTGACTATAACTGAGGCTGTTATTTTTTTAGAATAAGTGGCATCACCCCTCAGGTACACGCAAGGTCGTCCGGTTCGTACGCGGCACTTACCCGCGTAGAACGTGAAAATTAAATTCGCCAAGAAAACTCACTAAAGATTACGTAGCACAATAATTTTTCTTTTAATTTGCAGGAAACAACATGAGACTAAAAGATGCGCTTTCTGGAAAAGAAAATATTCTACAATTCTGCATCTGAATGTTTTTTGTAATTACCTGGTTTTAATTCTTTTTAATCCCGTTTAATGGCATCATAACCACCTACTGTCCAAAATTTATCTGGGGTGTGTTGGCTGCTCGTTTTTCCACATTTTGCTCGAATGAAGTTGCATCCATGGTTGTTTCAAAAAAAATTCGCAATTTCATCATGACTTCGGGACTGAGCTGTTTGCTTATTTCTCCTGCATTTCCAGGTCTGGTCGACTTCACAGCAGGATTATTCAGCTATGAAGCCAAACGATTTGGCAACGCCGCCATTGGCCACCTTCAAGTGATGCAAACGACTGTCAGACAAATGAAAGCGACAGCGGGACCTAATTTCACGGCTAATTTACTGAAGTCGAAAGACATCAACTTAGAAATGCCCTTCTTGCGTAAGACCAACGATTTTTATAATCAAGTGCCTTATTTTTCCGATATGGAACACTGGGGCGTTGAAGATTACTGGGCGACACCAGTAGAGTTAGTCGCGTCATTAGGCGGCGATTGTGAAGACTATGCGATAGCGAAATACATGACGCTCAAAGAAATTGGCGTGCCAGTTGAACGCCTTCGCATCACCTACGTCCGCGCCATTAATATCGGCGAAACCCACATGGTCCTCGCCTACTACCCAACGCCTGACGCCGATCCGTGGATCCTCGACAACCTGATCCCAGACATCAAACGCGGCTCAGCCAGAACCGATCTTGTACCCGTCTATAGTTTCAACGACGATGATCTTTGGTTAGCAAATGGCACAGCTAGAAAAGGTGGCGCAACCACCGTGCGACTTTGGCGCGATGTGATTGACAAGATGGAAAAGGAAAGTAAGTTATGATATATCTTGAAGAGGTGAAGTGGTGAAGATCTGAAGATATCTTCAAAAAATACCCGACTTACTTCACCACAACCTACTACTTATAGGACTGCCACTCGCTCTAACGAACACTTTTGAACATAAGCAAATAATTTATTTTTTATATACCAATACAGGGCAAATAGACCAGCAAAAAACATCAACATCACAGTGTCAGAAAAACGTAAAAAGAAGGTACAAGCCAAACCTGTTAATGCGAAGACTGTTGCAACTAAAAACAAAATAAGTACCACGTTGTGATCGGGAATCTTCAAATCCAGCAAAACATGATGGATATGCGAACGGTCCGCCATGAATGGACTGTGACCAGACTTCATGCGGCGTACCATCACAGCAACCGTGTCAAATAATGGTACCGCTAAAAGCCAGACCACGACGACTGGATTCATAATGCGATTTTGCTCGCCTGCTAATTTAATTGAATACCACGCAATCACAAATCCAACGAACAATGCACCGGCATCACCTAAAAATATCACGGCCGCAGGACGGGTCGGCAAACGCAAATTCAAGCTTAAAAAACCCGCTATTGCAGCAGACAACATCAATAACACGACCGCATCGCTATTGCGCCCAGTCAACATAGATGCAGCAGCGAATGACAATGTGGTGACGATCGACAAACTTCCACAAAGTCCGTCGACACCGTCAATTAAGTTAAATGCATTAATCACGCCGACGACAAAAAATATCGTTACGGGAATCGAAAAATCGTTCAGCATGATATCGCCCGTGCCAAACAAGTTTCCAAGACTATCTAATTTGTTATGTCCCCATAAAATCATTAACATCGCAGCAATACCTTGCGCGACAAATTTGATTTTAGAACTGAATTCATGCATATCATCAAGCACGCCAACCAAAAACAAGAACAACGATGCAACCCAAAAAGCCGGCTGTTCTAATGGGATATAGCCAAAAAATGCCATCACAGCATAAAAACCAGCAACCACTCCTATCCCGCCGATGACAGGAGTGGGGGCTTTGTGTTGTTTACGGCCTCGCGGAACATCCTCTAAAAACAGCTTGGCCGCATACGGGCGAATTGAGTAAATTGCCAATATAGATACCACATAAACAACTACGAGGGCAGATAAAAATTTTATACTAATCATGGAATAGGGTAACCATTACACAGGTTGAAGTTCACCAAGAAAATAGCCTTGGCCATACTCAACAGAATCTAATAACAACATCGTTTGCATTTCTTCCGACTCGACATTTTGTGCAATAACTGGGATCTCCAGATACTGCGCCAACTTAATGATGGCACGCACATGTTCATGTCCACTCGGATTATCAGCCAGTCCTTGCAACAATCCTCCATCGAGCTTAATGTAATCAGGTAGTATTTGGCGCATAAATTCCAAAGCATGCGGATCCAGACCAAAATGATCGATACCAAATCGCACACCAAAACTGCGCAGTAAAACAACAAATTCACGTGTGAGTTCAAGATCTTTGGCACAGCCTGACTCACTTAACTCTACCGAAAGTTGACGAGCTACTTCTTTAGACGATCGCAAGCGCTCAGTCAGCCATTCGCGGAATACGCTGCTCTCGACAGATTGCATGGATATATTGAACGCAACATCTTTAAAGTGGTTGACTCTGGACGTCGACACTTCTGAACTATCGATCGCCTGCATTTTGCCATTAACCGGCATTTCTTGCGAACGATTCACCGCTGACAGCAATGAATCAAAAATAAGCGTAATGATGGCTTTATCCACGTCTTCCATAAGTTTGTGACGCAAGGCCATCGGCAAAAAATTCGCTGCGGGAACAAATGTCCCTTGTGCATCGACTAACCGTGAGAAAATTTCATGCTGGTATAAAGTGTGCCCAGACAACGACAATACTGGCTGAGCAAGTAAGGCCCAACGATTTTCTATGAGCGCGTTTTGTATCAAGGTGCGCCAACCTAGCGACCCCTCTACCACTTCCGATTGGTCAGTAAAATTAATTGTCAATGCATTGTTACGGCCTCTTTGGCGCGCAGTTTCGAGAGCCAAATCGACCTTCGCAAAAATATCACCACGTGTTTGCGCAGATGTGAATTCAATACAGCCGATGCTAAATGACAATGCTTTATCTGGAACCTCTGCATCAAAATAGTCTGTCAAAGCAGTTTGTATTGCATGCACATGCAACCCGGTCTCGACGACACCTTGATCCACAGATACAAACGCAAATGATGTGCCGCCAATACGCGCGGCGATGCCCACCTCAAAATTTTTCATTTCTCCAACAAGATTCGCTGCGGCCAGCAAAACTTGATCACCGCTACGATATCCATGTCGGTGATTAAATTCTTTCAGTCCGTCAAATTCCAACACGATAATGGCAGCAGAATTAAAACAACCTTTATCTGCGAGAAGATTGTCAAAGCGCAAGTCAAACCCTTGGCGATTATCTAAGCCAGTAACTTTGTCCGTATACGCATTTTTGCGGTAAGTTTCGGCACGACCCATTTCTGCATCAAGAATTTCTGATATTTGACGAGACATCGCATTCATCGCCATCACAACACGACGGAATTCTCGCGCCTGAGGTATAACACTGATCTGCTCAAATCGCTTATTTTGAATTTCTATGGCGGCCATTTCAATGTGGCGCAACGGATTCAAAATAATTCGAAGGAGTAGAATGGTCAGCAAAAGCGCTAATAAATACATCGCGATCACCCACCAGGTGATGTGTTTCACTGACGTCCACAAATATTGATATGCAAAAGTAGGTTGACTCACAACAATCAACTTGCCCAATTGCTTCCATCCTGACGTGATAAACACCTCACCAGGTGGCGTCTCAATAGACAATAAAGAGGTGAAACAAAACGGTACATTGTCAACGTTGACTGGCATCTCTTTGCTAAAAATTTGCTTCCCATCAGGTCCGACTAAAATAATCTGGCGGTAATATCCGCGATCAAACATAGCGGCAACTTGAATTTCGGCCAAGACTCTGTCATTTTTGACGAGCGGTTCAATAAGCGTATGTGAAAGGCTCGTTGCTGCATCTTGCGCATGGGAGGAAAGCTGCTGTTGCAAAAAATCCTTTGTCGATAAAATAGACAGTGTCTGCAATCCAGCAAACACCAAAATAAAAATCATCGAGATAGCGATCAGCAACTGCCGTCGTAAGGTCATGAATGCCTACAAAAAAATCGAATAAATCTAGATTCTTAGAATCAGTTTATCCAAAAAAATACCAAGATTAAATAAACGCCATTATCCAATCCAGAAACAGAAAATTGAACACTAAGTAATCAGCCGTGATTATCCTATAGTTGATAGACGAAATGTTACAAAAGTTTAAATCTGCAACTAAAAAATATAAAAAAAACAACGAATTACAGATACTTTTTAAATTAAAAAATTGTTGATCGACATTTAGTCGTAATTTCGATGGCAGATAACATCATACCAAATGTAAAAGAATTATCGTGGATTTGTTAAATAAAATCCACATTGCCATGCCCCCAACGTTCCACGGGGTTCTCTTATGCGACAACGCTGACACCTAGGCAAGACTCACTTAGGTAATTGCTTGCAATAGATTTTGTCAAAAAAAATATTGGTCTGACAGCACCACCGATTGATTTTGTCATCAATAAATCTCACCTTTTTACACAGGGCGATTTATAAAGCACGTTTTTATGGCCATTCAAAAGTTATTTATAAGGTTGCTTATAAGGCAATTTCTATTGCAAAGTCCCAGCAAAGCGTTTCAATACTGCTTTCAATGCGTCATAAATGCAATGCATAGAAAGAAAAAGCAGCGCCAAAAAGCATGTTTACACAACACATTTAAAACAAATTTTGCTGTGGACTTTTCTCTTCTTTTTTTCTCACGACCTCGACTTGCATCAACTCGGCCGGATACAACTGCAAAAATGTACGCGCGACCTCTGGATTTTTACAATTCAACCAATCGTCATAATCCCGTTTATGAACAATAACGAGCGAACGTTTCTCGTCACCAGGTTGATGAAAGCGTCGCATCAAGGGATGCTCATCGGCATTAATGGTAATTTGAGTGAAAGAAAAGCTTTGCTGGCCTTCGCTCTCCCCCACTTCCTCTTTTCCTCCCCATTGTTGATACAGTCCAGCGACCGCAAAGTCGCTTTTATCGATGAGCCCAATACGCCAACGTTCTGCCTTGCCACTTTCATAACAGGGTTCGAAGAAATCTTGCATAGGAACCAGACATAAGTTGGCTTCACGCCAAGGTTTGGCATAAGTACGAAGCTGACCGATGGTTTCCGCTCGTGCATTCATGGTCGAGAAACGCTTTACGCCAAGTGGCATTTTCGACTTAGGTATCATGCTATAGGAGGCCAGCAAAGCCTCGCGCTCACCTCTATGATGACGAATTATAGGTGCTAGATAATCCTGCCAGGTTTCAGTCTTGTAATCGTCCAATTGCTCAGCTTGGACTTGAAATTGTGCAAGTTGTTCTTTGCGAGTGGGAGTGTAATTCACACACATAAGTCGGGACTCATTAGTTACTTTTCATGCAATTATATGCGAGGGATAGCGATATAGGATTAAAACGGAAAAACCATGATCGGAAGTCCGTCTATATATTTATGTAAAAAAGAAGCGCGAGTTCAACTATGAAGTGCAACTGAAGATAAATGGTTAAAGGTGGGAAGATGCAGTAGCATCCGGCCTTCCAGACCTCCAAGTCAAAGTTGCCCGAAATGACATACACACATCTTACCCAAGA
>NZ_JBMPPH010000025.1:0-60936 GCF_049340285.1 Undibacterium sp. SXout20W
TTGGGTGAGATGTGTGTAGTTCATTATGCAATTTCGACTGGCCGGTCAAAAAGGCACAAATGCTATCGCATCTTGCCCTCATTAACCGGTACCGTTCATAAATTGCACTTCATCCTAGAATTCGCCATATAAAAATGGCGCTTAAAGTTAAAGCGCCATTTTTTTCGACAGTCGAATGATAGCTGACGATATTACTGAACGAACTTATTGAAGTTTCAAGAGGGCGTACTTTTTAAACGTACGACCTTTGTTACTTTGTTGTCGCTTAGCGTTCATGCTCGCGCTCCTTTAGCTTTTCTTTGTCTTCTCTTGCTGGCCCTTTTGCGGCAGGTATTTGCACCGGATTGGCTTTTCTTTCTGGTTCCTGACGCATCCTCATTTCATTTACCGGAACGTTCTGTACAGGCTTGATTTCTGGATATGCAGGCATGCTGACCGGTCTTTGTGGAGCGGGTGTGGGTGTTCCTTCGTTTGGACGGTATTGTGGCGGCGGATTATAGTTTTGCTGTTGCTGTTGCTGTTGCTGTTGCTGTTGCTGTTGCTGTTGCTGTTGCTGAGGCTGATAGTGTTCAGGCGCTAAAGGCGTTGCCGGATGTTGTTGTACTGATATTCCACTTGCCGCTGCTGGATGTGGCTGCGCGGGCATCGTTCCGGGCGTTGGAAGCGATGGTGGTTGACCATGTTGTGGCACTTGACCATATTGCGGTGCCGAGGTAGGCATTGGTGCAGGCATCGGCGATGGCGTCGCCTGATTGTTGAAATGTACTGGTTGTGGCGCTGGTAAATTGACCTGCCCATGCCCCGGCGAATAACTAGGAATAGGACGGGTTGACGCTGGTTCGGGTGCCATCGCTCTTACCACCGGTGGCATTTGTGCCGCCAGGTGTGATTGCGCTGGAATTGACCTATTCACAGCCTGGCCATTTGCCGTACTTCCCGGTGGCGCGATAATGGTCACGTTGTTGACAATCGTCGTATTGTGATTGGCCACCGTATTATTGCTGTTGTTCTCAATGTGCACGCGCATGCCTTCGCGCACAATCGGTGGCGCACCAGTGACAACTGCTGGCGACGTGCCGATCGGTGCTGGCACGATTAAGCCCCTTACAGAGCCTGGTGGCGCAGGAATGAATACGCCATCAGGACCAATTGGACGTGGTCCACGTATAACTCCGGGATTTACCGTCGCAAAAGTCAAATGGATTTGCAGTGAAGGTTGGATGAAATGCACCCCAGGAGCTGCCCAGAATCCATTGACAAACACGACGGCGCCACCGCGATTTTCATAGTATGGATGAACCCAGCAATAACCGAATCGCGGTGGTGCTGCCCAACGTCCATGTGCCCAGATCCAATTCCCTTGCCAGACCCAATAGCCGCCCGTCCATATTGCCGCATCATACGGTTGCGGTGGTGGTATTTCCACCAGCATTGGCGGCGGTGCCCACTCCACCATAATTGGTTCAGGTTGTACTAAAGGCGGTTCGACATAGACACTGACGACTTGCTCTGACCCCTGTTGCTGGCCATTTTCTGGATAGTATGTAGGGGGTGACGGTGGCTGTTGGTACACAACACGCGGAGGTGTGTGCACATAAATTCGTTCCGGTGGAGCTTGAACAACGCAGCCGCCAAGTCCGGCAACCGCTAGTAACGCTAATTTTTTCATATTTGTTCCATAGTATTAGGACGACTAAATCGCGTGTTGCCTGAACGCGTACAAAAGCGCTACGCAAGCTTGCCTATTGTCATGTGGTACAAACGTCACTCAATTGAATTTGGATGACGGCATGAGAGGTTGACGTGTAACGGAATGTAGGGCAATTCGCTTGCTTCCTACATCGTTAGAACGGGATAAGTAAATTCTTCATCTGCAACTCAGACTTGCTTATTTCGGCATCCTCTATCTCATCATCTTGCATAAGAACCAAAACTCATGCATATCATTTTTTGATACTTTCCAACATCTGATCGATAAATTCGCCATTGGCATCGCTGAATTTCAATCGAATTGGATACCACTCCAGATCAGGTGCGAGCCATATATCAAGCGTCTGATCTCTGGAATCTGGCGGCGGGGCTTTGCTAATATGAATGGTATTTTGTTCACCCATGGCCGTGCTGATTTTTTCACTGCCGATCACTTTGAATGTCCATACTTCTGCATCCCGACGCCCGGCAACAAACATTTTCCACTCGCTGCCGGCTTGGAATTTTTCACCTGCCGCACGTGCTTGTGCGACTAATTGCCAGGTGGCGCTGGTGCGATCTTGTTCGCCGCCTTTAATTGGATACGTATCGGCGGAGGCTGTGAAGCGTATCGTTTTACTGTCACGGTCAAAGTTACTGGTGGTGGCAGGTTTGCCGAAACGTTTTTCGATAAATTTGTCCGGTGCAAGACCGAACTCATCGATGTTTCCTACACTGCTTGCTTCGAGAATTTTCCCAAAAAGCATGGCGCGTGTTTCGGTCAAAATCTGATAGCTGTGGTTGGTCGTCATCCACTTAACATTTGCCGAACCGCCAAGAGAAATACCGCTTTGCCTGGCTTTGATGCTGTATTGCAATTCGGCTGCGGGTGGTAGTTGAAAAGCAACTTTGTTCGGCACATCTGCGCTATTGGCCAAGACGGTGCTGGTTGCACCAATGATCAAAAGAGCGCTATAAAAGAGAGATGAGGCGATAGATGGAACGCGCATATTAGTTTTCCGGGGAAGCATTGAATTGAATCTTATCGACGGTTTGAGTAGTAACTGCACCGTTTGGTTCCGTGTTACGTAGTTGTAGCGGAAACCAATGGTACGCGGGCGCGAACCAGAGTTCTAATGTTGAATTGTATAAACCTGTACGCGGCGGTCGAATGATATGCCAGGTCTGAATGTTACCGATTGACGTTTGAATTTCTTCTTGTCCCGAAATGACAAAAATAAATTTCTCTGCCTCGCGGTTTTCAGCTACTTGTATCGCTATTCTTCTACCTGTGACGAATTGTTCCGGCGCGGCAATTCCCAGACCGCTCAGCTGCATCATGATGGTGGCTTTATCTTGTGCGCCAGCGCTCAATGGCGTCACGGCGGTTGTCGCAGAGAAACTTATTATTTTTGTGTCGTAATGAAAATGCGTCGCTGTTTCTGCCCGGCCACGGCGGCTTTCAGTCATCTGTTGTGGCGCGATACCATATTGCCCAATGGTCCCTTCGCTTTGTAATTTGTAGAGGCGAAGCGTCGTTAGTAGTAAATCGAGCGATGCTTCAATTTGCATTTGATACGTGTTGTCCCTGGTCACCCATTGGATGTCACCGATGCCATAAACCGGATTCATGTTTTTTGCGACATACATGACCTTCATATGCATTTTGCCCGAAGGTGGGGGCAACACGCGCAGACTAGACAAATCTACAACGTCATCATCGGCAGATTTTTTGTTTGCGTCAGTTTGATTATTCTCAGTGCCAGACACCGTTGCATCAATGTCTTTCTCTCCCGCATTGCCGGTTGATGCATGCGCGGCTGGGATTTCTATTGGCGCTGGCAAGTTTTGTGGAGTGTCTCGTTCAAGATTTGAAGGTGGTGCTATCACATTATTTGTGTGAGGTTTATCAGTTAATTGAACGGTCGCTTTTTGGGTCGGGTGTGGTTCCGAATTTGTTTCTACTGTCGTTGCTACTTTAGTTGTTACTGTGGTTGCTACCGTGGTTGCTTCAGTGGTTGCTTCAGTGGTTGCTTCAGAGGCAGGCGTCAATTGAACAGCAACCAATTTTTCAGTTTGTGTTTTTTCGGTACTCGGCGCGGCGATGTCAGACAAGGTATCCCAGGCAAGATAATGTAATAGCAAAGCGATACTTGCAAAGGCCAGAAGCCGGAGTGGAAATCGAGTGTGAAAGATTGTTGGGTTGAGCAATTTCATATTGCCAGTGTAATCGTTCGCGCGCCGTGTGCGCAATTCACCAATGTCGGAAAGTGAGTCGATGCGGTTAAAATAGACCGCATAATCAATGACCTGATTAAGAAATGAGTCCTCGTATAGTGATGTGTTGACATCTGAAAGCTTGCGTCGACTTGTGAGACCCTTTTAAATTTATTCGAAAATAATACCATGCGTTTTTCTTTAGCTTTGTCGTTCATTAAACGCATTAGTGAGTTTTTTATTTACTCCTTGATGTTACTTTTTCTGATGTTAATGACATCAGCATCAGCATCTTCAATTACAGCGTCAGCCGCGTTTGAGACCACCGCAACACACCAGGGCAATCAGCTCAAAGCGGCATCAAAAAACCTCGCGCCGATCAGGATTGCGATGATAGAGGGAATGAGTGGCGCCTTTACCAACGCTGGGTTGGCGGTGCAACGTAATCTACAACTCGCGATAGATAATATTAATGCCCGGGGTGGCGTTAAATTGCCTGACGGCGCACATCGCTTGACACTGAGTATTATTGACAATAAACAAGGTGTCGAAGAATCACTGAATGCCTTTAAACAAGTGGCTGATCAGCACATTCCTTTTGTTGTCCAGGGAAATAGTTCCGCGGTAGCTTTGGCGTTAGTTGATGCGATCAATAAGCATAATCAACGCTTTCCTGAAAATCGCGTTTTATTTCTTAATTATTCTGCCGTTGATCCCGCGTTGACGAACGAAAAATGCAGCTATTGGCATTTTCGCTTTGATGCAAATGCAGATATGCGTATGCAAGTACTCACCGAAGTGATAAAAAACGATACGCATGCGAAAAATGTTTATTTGATTGGACAGGATTATAGTTTTGGACGGGGCGTGAATAAAATTGCGCGCGCTATGCTGGCGAGCAAACGACCTGATATGCATATTGTTGGCGAAGATTTGCATCCAATCGGGAAAATCAAAGATTTTGCGCCATATGCGGCCAAAATCAAAGCCAGTGGTGCTGATACTGTCATTACTGGTAATTGGGGAAATGATCTGACCTTGTTAATCAAAGCCGTCAGAGAATCTGGCATGAACCTGAAATTTTATACGTTTTATGGCAATGCCCTCGGCGCTCCTGCCGCCATCGGGGATGCTGGTGTTGGACGTGTGCGTGCCGTTGCTGAATGGCATCCAAACGTAGGCGGTAAAGCGAGTGATGAGTTTTATCAAGCTTTTCGCGTACGCTACGCAGAACCACAAGAGGATTACGTCCATTTGCGGATGCACGTCATGCTAGAGATGCTGAGCCGCGCCATAGAAAAAGCGCAGACGACGGAAGCCGCGGCGGTCGCCAAAGCACTGGAAGGTGCCCAATTCGTTAATGGCTTTCACCAGGCGCAAATGCGTGCACAAGATCATCAGTTGCTACAGCCTTTATATGTCTCAGTGATGCAAAAGCAAGGCGAAGCTGGCACCCGCTTTGACAACGAAGGCAGTGGCTATGGTTTTAGAACAGAAGCTTTTTTTGAATCGAGATTGACGGCATTGCCAAGCTCATGCAAGATGGACAGATAAGTAAGACTTGCGTAACAAGTCACAACGCCCCAAACACAGGAGTATTTTGATGAGTAATCCGTTTTCTGGTTCTGATTTTTCCGGTGCGAATTCGATGTCTGATCCGCTCGGCTTTATTAAAAATCTTTGGGGTAGTATGAATATTCCCGGCATGGTCGCGCCCCCAATGTCGCTCGATGAGTTAGATAAGAAAATCAAGGATTTGAAGACGGTAGAATCCTGGTTGACCGTCAACATGAATATGTTGCGGGGTACGATTCAGGCGCTAGAAGTGCAACGCGCGACGATCGCTGCGCTGCAATCCCTGGGAGAAAGTTTCGCTCAACACGCCCAACAGGCCACCGCAAGCGCTGCCCCTGCAAGCGCTTATGCAAGTCCGTCGCCATCGCCTTCGTCTTCTTCTACGGAGGCAACGAACCAAAGCAGTAATGCGGATTGGCCCATGCCCGCTGGTAGTCACAAGATTCCCGAGCCCGCGGTAGAAGACGAAGAAGACGAAGACGAAGACGAAGATATCGACATGCCGCCAGAACATATCGACCCGGCAAGTAGCGCAGCGCCTGAAGTAGCCAAGGCGACAGAAAATAGCGCCAAAACACACGCTGAGGCTGCTACACAGTCTGCTGATGCCAGCGCACCCTTTGCGACACCTGCAGCGTGGTGGGGCTTGTTACAAGATCAGTTTAAACAAGCCGTAAGCAAGGCCTTAGAAAGCGAACCAGGCATCGCCCAAAGTGTTGCCACTGCGACCAACAACGCCGATAACAATAAAAAACCAGCAGCGTCAAAGAAAGCCAGTGATAAACCAGCTACTGCAACCAAATCAAAGCCCAAAGCCACTACAAAAACAGTCGCCAAAGCAGTCACCAAAACCGCTCCAGCCAAAGCGAAGCCTGTCAGCAAAGCAGCAGCTAGCACAGTCATAAAAGCAAGCGTCAAGCCGCCATCAGCCCCTAAGAAGACGGCCGGAAAACCTGTAAAAAAATAACTGTCGTAAGGCGCGGGAGGTGCAACCCGCCATTCGAATTTACTCAATAAATCAGCGCGGGTTGTTCCCGTCCTATAGATGCGCAATTTTGTCATTCCTGCGTGCTTTTAGCTCGAATGACAAGTTTGCTTTGAATCAGCGTATCTGCGCAATGCAACAGGTCATTATGAATCCATCATGCGCCTTGCGCCACTTCCTCGATGAACTTCAATCTACATAATTCCCGAAAACGCTGTAAACCGCCAGAGAGGATTTTTTCCTGGTGATAAACCAGATAAAAGCGGCGATTAAGCTGTGCCCATGGCGTATGGATGGGCGCAAAGTCACCAGAGGCAAGTTTGTCGCTGATTGCCCGCGATGACACGCAAGCGATTCCCAGTCCGGTACCCACAGCACGTGAGATTGCTTCTGCGCTACCTAATTCCAATACGCTGTTGAGAACACCTAAATGCGGCGCAAATGCGGCCTCAGTGACCTCGCGTGAGCCAGAGCCCGGTTCACGTAGTACCCATGCCGCTTGCTTCAATTGCACTAACGCTGGTGTTGTATGCGCCAAAGGATGACTGGCATGGCAAAACAATTGCATCTGATCATGCAGCCATGGCTCTGCCACCAGACGGCTGTCGTGGCATGGCGCTTCGATCAGACCAAAGTCCGCCCTAAAACTTAAGATCGCTTCAACAACATCTTGGGAATTACCGATAGCGATTTCTAGACGGCTGTCTGGTTCCTGACGTAAGAACTGCGCCGCCAGTCCCGGCAATACGTCATTGCCTATCGTCATACTCGCATATAGACGCAAACGAACAGGAACGCCCGTTTTAAAGCTCTGCTCGATCTCGCTGGCGCCTTCTAACAGGGCTTCCGCCTTGGGCAGCAAATATCGGCCGTTTTCATTCAATTGCAAGCGCTTGCCGACGCGATTGAACAATGGTTCGCCTAATTGGTATTCCAGATCACTCAAAGCGCTGCTCGCTGCCGATTGTGATAGGGCCAGCTGACTTGCCGCCGCAGTGCCAGTACCAGCACGGGCGACAGCCACAAAGACTTCTAGTTGACGTAGCGTGATATGCATTAGGAATGACTCTCTTTGGCAGGGAAAATGGTCACATTCATTATATCGGTATTTCCGATATTGAATATAAAAACAATCTGTTTTACCTATTTATGCAAGCAAACTACACTGGCTTCACTTAAACGTTTTTTGCATAAGCATATACGCATCATGAATAAGCTCAATAAAGTAGCGGGTCTGGGTTTAACCGCAGCGATCGCCGCCATCGCTATAGGACTAAGTAGTAGTCAATTGGCACATCACACACATGCGTCTGCGTTGACCATCGCTTTATTGATCGGCATGTTGGTTGGCAACACGATTTATCCACGTATTGCGGCACATACAGCCGATGGCGTGGTTTTCTCTAAAAAAACCCTGTTACAGCTTGGGATTATTCTTTACGGTTTTAAGATCACGTTCCAACAAATCGGTCAGGTTGGCTGGGCAGGCATGTTGATTGATGCCACCGTTTTATGCTCAACTTTCTTTCTGGCCTATTACATTGGTACGCGTTTTTTTAAGCTTGATAGCAAAACCTCCATTTTGATCGGTGCCGGTAGCGCTATTTGCGGCTCATCGGCGATTCTGGCGACCGAAACCGTAGTCAAAGCCGACGCCGCAAAAGTCGCTGTCGCGGTTTCAACGGTGGTCATCTTTGGCACATTGGCGATGTTTATCTATCCTATGCTGTTTCAATTGAATCACCATCTGGGTTACTTAGTCGATGCACAAAGCTTTGGCATGTTCACTGGTTCAACCATGCATGATGTCGGTCAGGTCGTTGCTGCAGGTATGCAAATGGATGAAAACACTGCTGCGTCAGCGGTCATCACAAAAATGTTACGCGTCATGATGTTGGCACCATTTTTGGTTTGTTTGTCGATGTGGTGGGATAGCAAAAAAGCGCGTGCCCACGCTATACAAGGTGGACAAGCACCGGTAAAAGCGCCTATCACGATTCCTTGGTTTGCTCTGTTATTCATCGCGGTTGCAGGTGTGAATTCTCTGAACATATTGCCAACAGCCGTCAGCCAATTTGGCCTCACTCTTGACACTTGGGTTTTGGCAATGGCAACCGCTGGTCTGGGTCTGGCAACACATGTCAAAGCAATACGTCAGGCTGGTATGAAGCCTTTATTGCTGGCTGGCGTGATGTTTGCGTACTTAATTTTTGGCGGCGCAGCCATTAACCACATCATTCGCGCTATGTTTTAATCAGGGTACTCGACCCATTGCCCAAGCTGCATGGTAGATCCTTGCTGGGATGATATTGCGTGAGTCTTTGCTACGGACAGAAATAAGCTCTCGGTTAAGATGAAATCGATTGTTAAAATAGTAATTCACTCCCCGAAGTTGTCCTGTCACAGATTCTGGTAGATAATTGCGGCCATGAACGATATCTCTCAACTCCCCCCAATACCAGACCGCTTGTCGATTGATCCAAGCAGTCCTTACTTCAACCGTGACGTGTTCCAGCATGATGTCGGTATTAAATTCAACGACAAAGAGCGCCTCGACGTTGATGAATACTGCCTGAGCGAAGGTTGGATCAAAGTTTCTGCTGGTAAAACCCTGGACCGCAAGGGCAAGCCGATGTTGATCAAATTAAAAGGTAAAGTCGAAGCGTTTTACCGTTAAGATTTTCCTGATTTGTTTTCCGTATGGTGAAAACAAAGAATAATGACGCACTGACAAGTAATGACAAAACAAACATGGCTAGCCAGGTAAATCCAGCTAGCCATTTTTCTTCTGCTTAGCAGCTAACCATTCGAACGGCAGACGAAAGCCAATATGACGATCACCGAACTGCCTTACCGCGCGACCTGCGAGCAAGCATGCAACTGGCTAGCACACCAAACTGACGCCGCCTGGAATTTGGCGCGCTTGTTGGAGAATGGCCTCACCCCTTATGTCTGGCTTGATTACGACGTCGCAATGCCAGAGCTGTTTGGCGACGCGAATGGTGGATATGCCGCACCAATTTTTTTTAAAGACGATACACAGCGTTTAATTGACGGTAGTGAGGATGTTCTCATGACGATCACCAAAGACGTCGATAACATCGTCAGTCGCTTGCCTGCGCCCGGTATCCGCAAGAGCTTGCACGAATTACGCTTCTTGAAAAAAGACCTGCAAAAGTTACTAAAAAAAATGCAACAACAGGCTAACGCGGACGCCGCTCCGGTAGCTGTGGCATTAAGTGCGACCGAATCACAAGATGGCATTAACAAAACCCAGGTATTACTCGCTTTTTCAGGCTTGGCAAAAATTAATCTGGAGCAGGCAGTGGAGGGCGGACTGGCATTGTTTGGCGACGATGGGGCAAGAATTAAAAGCAGTACCAAAAAAGCAAAAAACAAATTTCTTTGGAATCCGGTGACCTTAGCGCTCGGTCTGAATGACTTGTATAGGGTACCCATGTCACGGCTGACGAAAGTTTTTCAGTCACACGATTTTCTGGATAGCTGGGAAGCGGAGTGGCAGAAAACGTTACACTTGCTCGACCATTGAGACGTTTACAAACTTGTAGCGGGCAATGAGTTGATGTCCTGGCGCAAAATCAAAATGGCTTCCTTGGTCCATTCAATCCGACTTTCTTCAAAGGCAATCCCCGCTTTGAGGATCAGATAGTGAACTTGCGCTTCACGTGACAAATCGGCAGCACTAAAATCGCGTTTTTCGATTTCTCGATAGGTTTGCAATTCTTGCTCGTGTAAACGCAGGCGGCGTTCAAATTCTTCCGCCAAACCCAGCGGCCCTACCGCCGCATCGGCGCGCAGCTTAACCATCATTTCATCGCGCAAACGGAACGGTTCGCTGTGCTCGCTCGCCCAGCTACGCAATTCCTTTTTGCCAGCGGCTAGAACTTCAAATTTTCGTTTACCGGCACGCCCCCCTTCCACCTCAACCGAACTGACCCAGCCTTGTTCTTCCATTCGAGCAAGTTCGCGATAAATCTGCTGGTGCGTTGCATGCCAGAAATAACCTATTGATTTATCAAAACGCCGCGCCAGCTCATAGCCAGAACAGGGCTTTTCGACAATAGAAGTTAATAAAGCGTGTTGTAAAGACATAGTTAGAGGGCATACTCAATCGGATTTGCATCAATTTTATATGCAACTGGTTGCATAAACAAACTTGTTTCGCTATTCTCATCGCATTAATGTTCAATTTTAAGTTGCTTAATTGCATCTCAAACTCAATTTACGAATTTACGAACTCACGAAGGAAACGCCATGTCTTTTTATCCGCACCTGACAAAGCCATTAGATCTTGGATTTACGACGTTACCCAATCGCCTATTGATGGGTTCAATGCACGTTGGGCTGGAAGAGGTTGACAATGGCTTTGAGCGCATGGCGGCATTCTACTCAGAGCGTGCCCGCGGTGGTGTGGCGTTGATGGTCACAGGCGGTATTGCACCTAATGAACGTGCGCGTCCTATGCATGGTGGCGCTATGTTGACGACCGAGGCTGAAGCAGAACATCACAAAATCGTGACCCATGCCGTGCATGAAGCTGGTGGCAAAATCGCCATGCAGATTTTACATTTTGGCCGCTATTCTTATCAGCCAACGTTGGTCGCGCCAAGTGCATTAAAAGCGCCAATCAACCCCTTTACACCGCACGCATTAACAACCTCAGAAGTTGAGGAAACGATCTCTGACTTTGTACGTTGCGCAGGACTGGCACAGTACGCTGGTTATGATGGTGTCGAGGTCATGGGATCAGAAGGCTATCTGATCAATGAATTTATTGCTGCTCGCACGAATCAACGCGATGATGAATGGGGCGGTGCCTATGAAAATCGGATTCGTTTTCCGATAGAAATCGTACGCCGTATACGTGAAAAAGTCGGTACTAACTTCATTATTATTTATCGCTTGTCCATGCTTGATCTGGTGGAAGGCGGATCGACTCTGGAAGAAGTCATCCAACTCGCGCAAGCCATTGAAGCGGCAGGCGCAACGATCATTAATACTGGTATCGGTTGGCATGAGGCACGTATCCCGACGATCGCGACGAAAGTTCCACGAGCTGCTTACGCCTGGGTCACACAAAAACTCAAAGGGCATGTCAACATTCCTTTGGTGGCGACGAATCGTATCAACACACCGGAAATCGCTGAACAATTATTGGCAGACAATTTCTGCGATATGGTTTCAATGGCCCGTCCGCTACTGGCAGACCCTCTGTTTTTCCGTAAAGCAGAACAAGGCAAAGCCGATGAAATTAACACCTGCATCGGATGTAATCAGGCGTGTCTGGATCATACCTTCGGTGGCAAATTGACTTCTTGTCTGGTGAATCCACGTGCCTGTCACGAAACTGAAATCATCGATGCACCAGTAACCACCGCAAAGAAAATTGCCGTTGTTGGCGCTGGTCCGGCTGGTTTGAGTTTTGCGACCACCGCTGCAAAGCGAGGCCATCACGTTACCTTGTTCGATGCCGCCCCTGAAATTGGCGGGCAATTTAATATTGCCAAGCAAGTGCCTGGCAAAGAAGAGTTCTATGAAACCTTGCGCTATTTTGCGAAGCAAATTCAATTGACGGGTGTTGAATTACGTTTGAATACCTTTGTGACGTCTGCTGATCTTGCTGACTTTGATGAAGTCATCTTAGCGACTGGCATCACGCCACGCACGCCAGATATTGACGGCATCAACCATGCCAAAGTATTGAATTATATCGACGTCATTAAAGAGAAAGCGCATGTTGGAAAAACGGTTGCGATTATTGGCGCTGGCGGTATAGGATTTGACGTTGCCGAATATCTGAGCCACAGCGGCACCAGCGCAAGCCTCGATCCTAAAAAGTTTTTTGCAGAGTGGGGCGTTGATACCGACTACAAAAATGTCGGTGGTCTGACAGAAGCGCATATAGAAGCATCGCCGAGGAATATCTATTTGTTGCAACGTAAGACCTCCAAAGTAGGGGATGGTCTTGGTAAAACGACCGGCTGGATTCACCGCACCGGTCTGAAAAATCACGGCGTACATATGTTTGCCGGCGTGACGTACAACAAAATCGACGATGCTGGTTTGCACGTCACATTTGATGGCCAACAAAAAACACTCCCAGTCGATAATGTGATTCTGTGTGCTGGACAGGAACCACGCCGTGACCTGCAAGCAGCATTGGAAGCGGCTGGCAAAGTCGTTCATCTCATCGGTGGTGCTGACGTTGCAGCAGAACTCGATGCTAAACGCGCGATCAATCAAGGCACACGTTTAGGCGCGTCGATTTGAGAAAAACATTTTACGACTGTCCTCACTTCCCCGCGCAGTGCCTCGACCTCTCACCGTCCCCCTTTCCTACTCTCCCGTTCGCGGGAGAGGGGAATGTTTCCTTAGAATGTTGTCGTTTCAGTGTCGATGCACTATCGTTTGTACAGCTAAAAATAAAACCTACGAATTTGGAGACAAGAATGCAAACACTACAACCAAAGGTCGCGGCAAGCCTTGCACAATGGCATCAGATGATCGCCATCAATGATTTGTCAGGTTTGATCAATATTCTTCATCCAGATGCAGTCTTCCGCTCACCCATGGCGCACAAGCCCTACGCGAGTGCGATTGCCGTCAATTTGATTTTGACGACCGTATCCAATGTTTTTAGTGAATTTCAATACCACCGTGAATTCGCTACCGATGATGGTCTCAGCGTGATTCTGGAATTTAGCGCCAATGTGCAGGACAAGCAACTCAAGGGCGTGGATATGATTCGTTTTGACGATGAAGGTAAGATCGTCGAGTTTGAAGTGATGGTTCGTCCTATGAGTGCGTTACAAGCGCTGGGTCAGGAAATGGCAAGCAAACTGGCGGCATTTCTACCGGCCTACAAAGCCTTGTAGCACGAACGCAAAGAGGTATTATCGGGATTTGGTGTTGATGGCAACGTCTCCCCACCCTACGTAAAAATCGCATGCGAGATATTTTTGTAGGGTGGGTGGAACCCATCACATCGACCAAAGTATCATACCCAATGATGACGCTATCACTTATTCGCAGTCCGTTTCAACCATCGCATCAGGCCACCCAGAAAAGGTAGTTTTTCGTATAACTCTTCGGCGGCATCCCAATAATCTCTGTGCATTTCTACTTTGCCATCGGCCGCAAAGCGAATATGTGTTGCACCGCGTATGCATTGCTCATTGGGGTTGAATTTTTTCATATAAAAATAAAACTCCCAACATAAAAATGCGGTATTTCCTTCCAATACCGTCGAGGTAATTCGGAAACGTGGCTTCTCAACTTGCACAAACATATGTTGAAAAATCCGCGTAACAGCCGGTAAGCCCCGGACTTCATTAAATGGATCTTTAAAGTAAGCATCGTTGGTGTAGACCGCAGAAAGATCTTGCGTTCGTTCTACCGTCAGCGTTTCAAAAAAATCTACCAGATGCTGTACGCTGGGTTGGTGATCCATCGTTCATAACTCCTTATAAACCAGTGACCTTGTGAACCAAATAAAAATAACTGCGATACGGTAACAAGCGTGCCAATCGTAACCAGTTGGTAAAACGCTTGGGAAAGTGAATATGAAAATCCCCTTTCTCTATGCCTTTGATTAAAGCGGCGGCTGCATCAGGCGCGGTCATTAGTGCTGGCATATCAAAGTCGTTTTTCTCTGTCAGCGGCGTTGCGACAAATCCTGGATTGATCAGGTATACCGCAATATTACGAGGATGTAAGTCGATATAAAGAGACTCGCATAAATTAATGATTGCCGCTTTGCTGGGGCCATAGACCAAGGCTTTCGGCAGACCCGATAGGCCTGCAACGGAAGCGACGATACCGAGACCGCCACCACCTTGTTTTAACAGGGTGGGTAAAACCACATCCAGGCAATGATAGACGCCGCGAACATTGATATCGAGTAAGCGATCAGCGGCAGCCATATCAAAGCTATCAGCACGCATTTCGTTATAAGTGCCTGCCACCACTAACACAAGATCAATCCTTGTCCAACGCTCTAAAAGACGTTCACTTGCCGCGTGTAAGCTAGCCAGATCGGTGATGTCTAAGGGTTCGATGACAGCGTGCGGACAGCCTGCGGCTGTTTCTTGCAAGCTGCCAAGGTGGCGGGCTGACAAGGCGACATCAGCGCCTTGGCTAAGCAATAAGCGTGCTGTTTCGGCGCCGATTCCTGTCGAGGCACCAATAACCCAAACCCGCTTGCTTTTCCAATCTTGGATAGGCGGGTTCATTTTGGTACGCCATCACGCTTAGTGAAAGATAAAGTGACGCTCCCCAATTCAAAGCCAAATTTGCGCATGATGGCACGATTGAGCATGACTTTATCGTCCATCAACACCATCAAATCATCGAAGTCGACATGATAGATGCTGCCATCGACAGGCAGTGCTAGCACATAATTCCAATGCAGAGTGTTACCTGAGACGATACCTTCAGCGTTACCAATCACATCGGCAGCAGTGCCCACAAAGTGATCCGGCGCCGTTTGTTTTAAAGTCCAGACGCGGCGTTGTTTCGTGCCATCGGCGTATTGGAAAGCTTCGTCTAAAGTGCCTGTGTCACCTTCCCAATGACATTGCATCACGACCGTAAAGCGTTTGACGATTTTTCCTGACCGATCCTGAAACATGCCCCAGGCATCCACCGTACCATTGAAATAAGTCCTTAAATCCAGGGCGGGCTTTTCTTGACGATAGATGGCGGGGTCGGTGCTGCTAGCGCAAGAGGCTAGTAGGAAGAGCATGCTGAGTACAGCCAGACAGCGCAAGTGGAATAAGGGTTTCATAGTGCATCCTTGGTCGGTGCTGCAATTCAATGAGAGGGAGGGTGAAGCGCGAGCAATTTTTTTCTTAAGTCAGGTGCTGAGGTGTGTGGGTCGAGCCATATCGCAAAAAATGCATTCGCGAAATCGGCATCACGAATTTCTCCCAACCACTTACCGTCCAGATAAAATCGTGCCGATTCATTGGGTACCAAAATGCCGGTAATATGCGAACCTTCTTTGACATCAGGGAACAGTGCAATCATTTGTTGCAACCAGATTTGACGCTGGCTGACGCTGCCTCGCTGCAGCTTTTCTATTTCTTGCAGACTGGCTTCGGCGATTTTTCGGCCGAGCAAGTTTCTGCTGTAACGCAAATCCAGAGCGATTTTTTGCTTGAGTTGATCACTCCAGCTGCCCGGGTCCGTCCACAGCGTTGCGTCATAGATGCTCAGGCCAAACCAGCGATATGTGCCTTGGCCCTGAATCACCGCTTGTGGCACTTCCGTCAGGATATAGGCGGGTGCATTTTGTGTAACCTGTACTGGCTCAGCGTAGGAGGTCGTCGCAACACCTAACCAGCAGGCTACAGCGCATGTTGCATGAATCCAAGCTCGCGGCATCATTTTTTTACTAACGTGAATTGCGCTACATCGATATTGTCAGCGCGGAATCCCGCTTCGCAATACGCCAGATAAAATTCCCACGTACGGATAAACTCATCATCAAATCCTTGCGCTTTCACCTCATTGATTTTTTCCATGAAGGTTTTACGCCATTCCAATAAAGTCCGCGCATAGTCCAGACCAAAAGTGAATGTATCAATCACTTCCAGCCCATGCTCTTCGGCGAGTTGTTGGAATATTTCTATTGATGGCAACATGCCACCCGGAAATATATACTGTTGAATGAAATCCGTACCTTTGCGATAGCGTTCAAATAGTTCATCGGCGATCACAATACTTTGAATACAAGCACGACCGCCAGATTTCAGATTCCGCTGCAAGCAGGAGAAATAGCCTGGCCAATAATCTTCACCAACTGCTTCAAACATTTCAATTGAAGCAATCGCATCATAATCGCCGTGGGCATCACGATAATCCTGAATCTGTAAGTCACTTCGCGCACGCAGGCCAGCGCGCTGTAAGCGTTCACGGGCGAAATGTAATTGCTCTGTTGAGAGCGTCAGCCCTGTGACATGCGCATTGGCGTCACGTGTTGCCATTTCTGCGAAACCACCCCAGCCACAACCGATTTCTAATACCTTTGCATCGGATGGTAACGCCAGCTGTTCTAAGATGCGTCGGTATTTTGTTTGCTGCGCATCATGTAAATTATCAACCTGATCGCCAGAAAATAAGGCACTCGAATAGGTCATCGACGGATCGAGCCACAGGCGGTAAAAATCATTACCGATATCGTAATGAGCATGAATATTTTTTTTACTGCCCGCCTTGGAATTGCGGTTCAAAAAATGTTTAATACGATACAGAAGATTTCCCCACCAAGTACCATAAATGACAGACTCTAACTGAGCGCGGTTACGGGTAATAAGTTCAATTAAGCCCGCCAGATTACTGCTCGTCCAGTGACCGGCGATATAACTTTCAGCGAAACCAATGTCGCCGGATTTAAGAACGGCACGGTAGATTTGCCAGTTCTTCAGATTCAAAGAGACATGCCGGTTACCGTCGTCAGCACGACCGAAATGGGCAATCTGGCCATCAGGGAAATGGACCGTTAAAGTTCCGTGTTCTAATCGATGAAGTAAGCCAACTACAAAACGCGCTTCCGCGGGAAAATGTCCCATGTCTAGTTGGTTCTCACGGGCGTTGGTTGTCGTGACAGTAGGGTGTAGTGTGCTCATCGGCTCACCTCTTCGGATGGTGGTTTTGGTTTAGAAAAGAAAGGGACTCGTTTGATGAATAGCCTGAGTGCCTGAATGTGAATTCTCAGAACAACGCCAACGGTCATCAATGGGTAGCTAACCATCAGACTCAGAATTTTTCTGTCGTTTAGCGTACATTCGGTGCCGACAATGCTCGTCAGTAATAAGGGTCCGGTCGCATCATCGTAATCAATTTTTGCAATGTGCCGATGGCTGGTCAAGCCGTCGTCTGTGCTTGCTTTTTGCAAGAAGCGAAAGCGATATTGACCCTCGACAGCACAAAATGGTGATACATGAAAAATCTTCTTTGCTTTCAGTTCTTCACCATTTCTCATCTTGTCGCCATGCTCCAACAAATACACATGTTTCTCGCCGAAGGTGTTGCGCACTTCACATACAATCGCACGCAAGCTACCGTCAGTGCGGTGGCAAAACCAGAATGAGACCGGATTAAACACATAACCTAGTACCCGAGGAAAACATTGCAACCAGATTTCGCCTTTGGCATCGTGTATATGTTCAGACTCCAGCAATTGATCGATCCAGACGGTTGGACTCTTCTTCCCATCACCATGATCCTTATCAAAAAATGACAACAGATTGAAGCGATTGTGTGAGAACCAACGACTATGACTTACCTCGATGGAGGTTGCCATTGCCCGCATGGGTAGCCGTAGGAAATAGACGCCATACCTGAATGCATTTTTCGCCGGCCGCAGGCGCATGTGCGCTACTTCGCCTTCACAGAGACGTATAGCAGGCAAGCTTGTGAGCACGTGAGGTAATGTCATTTTAGGCGGCTCTGCCTTGCGATTTTTTTGCTGCTTCCGCACGTTCAATAAGTGCTCTAGCGACGTTTAAGCCTGATGTCAGACCATCTTCATGAAAGCCATAATTGGTCCATGCACCGGCAAACCAGACTCCCCGCTTACCTTGAATATCTGCTAACTGTTGCTGTGCGCGGATCGCAGCTTTATCGAAAACCGGATGTGCATAATCGAAACTGGCGATCACGTTGTCAGTACGCGGTTCTTCAATTGGATTCAGTGTCACAATCACTGGTGTCGTGAATGGCAATGGCTGTAAATGATTAAGCAAATAGTGGACACAAACCCGGCTTTCGTCCCCTGATTTGCTTTCATAATTCCATGCCGACCAGGTTTTTTTGTTCTCAGGGAGAAAGCGGCTATCCGTATGCAAGACAGCACGATTTGCCTGGTATTGAACGGCAGAAAGGATTTGTTTTTCTCTTTCGTTGGCATCGGTGAGTAATTGTAAACTTTGATCACTATGCGCCGCCATCACGACTTCATCAAACTCTTGCAAGCCTTTTGTTGAATGTACGACCATATTGCCCTGAGCGCTGGCGTAGACCGCTTTTACAGCGGTATTCAGGTAACGGTGGGCGATGTGTGGCAACATCTTTTCAACGTAATGTCGCGCACCGCCGCGTACCGTGTACCACTGTGGTCGGTTGGTAATTTGTAGCAAGCCGTGGTTATGGCAAAAATTCACAAACGAGGCCACCGGAAACGCCATCATCGTCGAGGTAGGACAAGACCAGATGCACGCCGCCATTGGTAACAGATACCAATGACGAAATTCTTTGCTGTAGTGATGTTGATCGAGAAAGTGACCTAATGGCGTTTGAAATTCTTGCGCATCTTTACGCAAAGCCAAAGCGGTAGTTTGGCGGTTAAAGCGCACGATATCGCGCAGCATGCGCAGAAAACCCGGGCTGACTAGATTGCGTTTTTGTGCAAATACCGTGCTCAGATCTGCGCCGCCCCATTCCAGGGTTCTCTTGCCGAGTGGCATTTTGACTGAGAACGACATGTCGGTCGCAGCGGTTTCAATTTCTAGTTCTTCAAATAAGCGCACCAGATTGGGGTAGGTTTTATGGTTAAACACCAAAAAACCCGTATCAACGCCATAAGTCTGCTGATCGAGCGTAACGTCGACCGTATGCGTATGACCGCCGAAATAGCCGTTTGCCTCAAACAAGCTCACTTCATGTCCGGCCTTGCTAAGCTCGTAGGCACTGGATAGACCGGAGATGCCGGAACCGATCACTGCAATATTCATCATGACGCCGTCTCAATTTGAGGTGATTTAAATGCTGGAATTACAAAAATAAGACTATTTAGAGTCAATTTAATAAATAATTAACACAAATAGCAAGAAGATTTACCACGCAAATTTATCTGTTAGGATAAAATGTGACCACTAATTTCATTTCGTGACTCATTAGTCACAAAATATACTACAAAGTCTTCTTTTGTGCAGAAAAATCATGCAAATAAAAATTCCTTTTAAAAAACAGCAGTTTGATGCACGTGAAGAAGCCATCATTGATGCGGTCAATCGTCTATTGTCCGAAAAAGGTTATGACCTGATGACGATGGATGATGTCGCTGACGCCGTCGGTATTGCCAAAGGTAGCCTTTACAAACATTTTTCATCGAAAGAACGTCTGGCCGCCGCTGCGTTAACCCGCTTGTTGAAAGCGACGCTGGAAGAATTGGAGGGTTTGTCGGATGAGCAGCCTGCCATTCATAAAATTAAACACATTCTTGCCTGGTCCTTGCGCTTGCGCTTACAAGGTGGCGTGCCACATCTGCCCTCGACGAGTCTGACCTTGCAGCGAAGCCTGATGCTGAATCTGGATTATGTCATGGTAGCCTTGAAGGTGCATAAGCGTTTTCATGCAATGGTCGCGGCTGCGCGTGTTCAAGGAGCGCTGACACCGCAGGTGCCGGACGATGTGCTCGTCTATGCCCTGTACTCAAGAGCCTGTGACCCGACGATGGAATTTTTGCTGCGGGATAAAAAACTCAGCCACGAACAAATTGTGGATGCGATGGTACATGCGACGATTGGTGGCTTTTTGTCAGACCAGGCGCGGATTACCGAGCTGTAGTTAATTGCGCTGACCACTTCACTCGGCGCCACCCCTACCTCCCCTTTCACCATGCTGAGGGGAGGCAAAGTCAAACTGCCAGATTATTGCGCCAAGGCTTTTTCGATATCCGCCACCAATTTTTTATCGTCTGGTGTCGTGATACTTGAATAGGACTGAACAACATTGCCTTTGCGGTCGATCAGGTATTTATAGAAATTCCATTTCGGTGTCGTACCAGTGGCTTTGATCAGTTCTGCATGCAAAGGATTCACCTGGTCGCCTTTGACCGATGACTTGGCAAACATAGGAAATTTCACGCCATAAGTATTAAAGCAAAAGTCTGCAATTTCTTTGCTATTCCCCGGCTCTTGCTTGCCGAAATCATTGGATGGGAAGCCTAACACCACCAAGCCCTTGTCCGCATATTTAGCGTACATCTTTTCCAGGCCTTCATACTGGTTGGTAAAACCGCAATAACTTGCCGTATTCACTACCAATGCCACTTTACCTTTGTATTGACATAAATTTTGTGGGCTATCGTCTTGCAGGCGATTAAATGTGTGTTGCAAGATCGCCGGGCACGCTTCGGTGGTATCGGCGAAAGCGGTTCCCGAAAAACTGACTAGTAAAGAAGCCATGCTAAAAATTAATTTGCTGTTCATGTCGGACTCCAGATTGAGAGACTGCCATAGTAGCCGAGACGGAAAAATTCTGCTGAATACCGTCTTTATATGAAATTTGTATATAGATTGACGAAAAACTTCGTTTTAAAATATAAAGCGCCGATTTATCCTGAAATCCGAATTTAACCACTGACATCGGATTTCCAATGCGCATCGTAAAAAAAAATAAGGCCAGCGTTTCACGTTTGTTGAGTACCTTCGTTTTGGGCGCTGCCGCGCTTCTCCCTATTGCTGCACAGAGTGCGGACATCACCCTGCTCAACGTTTCTTATGATCCTACCCGAGAATTATTTCTCGACGTCAATCAGGCATTTGCTAAACAATGGTTGGCGAAGACTGGCGATAAAGTCACTATCAAACAATCCCATGGCGGTTCGGGCAAACAAGCACGTTCGGTAATCGATGGTTTGGATGCAGACGTGGTGACCTTGGCGTTAGCTTATGACACCGACGCCATTGCGGAACGTGGATTGCTCGCCAAAAATTGGCAACAACGATTGCCACATCGTGCCACGCCGTATACTTCGACGATCGTCTTTTTGGTTCGTAAAGGCAATCCAAAAGCCATTAAAGATTGGTCGGATCTGGTCAAGCCAGGTGTCTCCGTTATTACGGCTAATCCAAAAACGTCCGGTGGCGCACGTTGGGCCTATTTAGCTGCGTGGGGCTATGCACAAAAAGCACCGGGCGGTACGCTGGCGATCGCCAAAGACTATGTTTCTAAGCTCTACAAAAACGTACCGGTTCTTGACTCCGGCGCCCGCGGCTCGACTGTTACTTTTACCGAACGCGGCATCGGCGATGTGCTGTTGTCTTGGGAAAATGAAGCGCATCTGGCACTCAAAGAATTTGGTGCCGATAAGTACGAAATCGTCACGCCGTCCATTAGCGTATTGGCAGAACCGTCTGTCGCTGTGGTCGATAAGGTCGTCGACAAGCATGGCACCCGCAAAGTTGCTGAAGCTTATCTGAACTTCTTGTACACGGATGAAGCGCAAGACATTATTGGCAATAACTTCTATCGTCCAGGCGAAGAACACGCGGCAAAGAAATTTTCCAGCAAATTTCCGAACATCAAATTATTTACCGTTGATGACACTTTCGGTGGCTGGACTAAAGCACAAAAAGATCACTTCGCTGACGGTGGCGTCTTTGATCAAATTTATCTCAACGGCAAAAAATAAACGACTACCCGCACCGTCAGGTTTCGCCAGCAGGTGCGGGGTTTATCGTTAAGTAAAGAGAAAGAAACTTCATGTCTATCCTTCTGCTATCAGGTAGCCCGTCAACACCATCTCGTTCGAGCCGGTTATTGCACCATATCGGTGAACGTCTCAACGCGCGCGGTCAAGCGACAGTCAGTATTCATGTCCGCGATCTGCCAGCGCAAGCCTTACTGCATGCGGATTTTGGTGATCCTGAACTACAAGCAGCACAACAATTACTGAAGCAAGCAGATGCAGTGGTGATTGCGACACCGATATACAAAGCGGCTTACAGCGGATTGCTGAAAACATTTTTAGATATTTTGCCGCAAGAAGGATTAGCAGGAAAAATCATATTACCTTTGGCAGTTGGCGGTGGTCAATCACACATGTTGGCACTCGATTATGGTTTGCGACCTATCTTGCAAGCCTTAGGCGCCGATCATGTTTTGCAAAGCATTTATGCCACAGAACCGCAAGTCGTGTGGAACGATGTCAGCGGTTTACAGATCGCGTCAGACATTGAAAAACGTGTCGAGTCGGGTATAGAAGCTTTACTTGATAGCCTC
This sequence comes from Undibacterium sp. SXout20W, assembly GCF_049340285.1. Classification (NCBI taxonomy): domain Bacteria; kingdom Pseudomonadati; phylum Pseudomonadota; class Betaproteobacteria; order Burkholderiales; family Oxalobacteraceae; genus Undibacterium; species Undibacterium sp. SXout20W. The sequence goes on from NZ_JBMPPH010000025.1 coordinate 22,496, forward strand.
CAATGTCACTACGCAAAAATAAGCCATCAAGTGATCGCAAACACCAACTCTGCACAAGCACTTGTCGATGCCTGAGCAAATGGCAACTGACACAAATTGACTGAAAAAAATCGTACCTGCTTAAAAATAGCAATGCATAGAAATTACGCTGCATAAGATTCTTTCAACCATCCCTAAAAACGAAAAATAAAGACATTAGGAACCCTATTATGGATCAACGCCAACAATATCGAGGTCACACCATTGCCATGATTTCTGCCCTGTTGGTAAGCGGATTGGCGACCGTTGCAGCGCCAGTTTTTGCTGAAAACAAAGTGACATCGACCTTACGAATCGGTTACCAAAAATATGGCCCGTTGACAATTTTGAAAGGTACTGGTGCACTTGAGAAACGCCTGGCTCCTTTGGGTATTGACGTCAAATGGACAGAATTCACGGCGGGTCCCCAATTACTCGAAGGCTTAAATGTCGGTAGCATCGATTTTGGCACCACTGGCGAAGCGCCACCGATTTTCGCCCAAGCTGCCGGTGCGGATTTAGTGTATGTCGCTAACGAACCGGCGGCACCAGGTGGCGAAGCTATTGTAGTACCGAAAAATTCAGCACTGAAATCCGTCGCCGATTTGAAGGGCAAAAAAATTGTTCTGAACAAAGGCTCGAATGTGCATTACCTGTTGGTAAAGGTGCTGGAAAAAGCAGGAATTGCATACCGTGATGTTGAGACCATCTTTTTGCCACCGGCGGAGGCTCGTGCGGCTTTTGAACGTGGCAGTGTTGATGCTTGGGTTATTTGGGATCCTTACTTAGCCGCTGCAGAAAAGCAGTTAGGTGCACGTATTATTGTTGATGGAAAAGGCGCTGTAAGTAACCATCAGTTCTACCTTGCCGCCCGCCCTTATGCGCAAAAACACCCTGAAGTCTTGAAGTTACTGATCGAGGAACTGGCGCGTACGGATGACTGGGTGCTGCAAAACGTCAAGCAAACGACCACTATTTTTGCCGCACAAACGGGCTTACCCGCAGACGTTGTTGAACAATCAAATGGGCGTTTTAGCTTTCATGTTCAACCGATTAGCGAGCAAGTTATCCGCGAGCAGCAAAGTATTGCTGATACCTTTACTGAGCTCAAGCTAATCCCGAAAAAGATACAAATAAAAGATGTTGTATTCGACTTCAAAGCAAACAGTAAATAACACCGAAAAACTGAAGGAAGATAGCATGAGTTTCAATATATTCTGGTTCATTCCTACCCATGGTGATAGCCGTTATTTAGGTACGACTAAAGGTGCGCGTGAAATCAATTACGACTATTTACGCCAGATTGCGGTGGCAGCAGATACGCAAGGATTTGATGGTGTGTTGTTGCCAACCGGACGTTCTTGTGAGGACGCGTGGGTCGTAGCTTCCAGTTTGATCAGTGCAACAAAGAAATTGAAATTTTTGGTCGCGCTAAGACCAGGCCTGACAACACCGGGTCTTGCGGTACGAATGACATCGACCTTTGATCGCTTATCGAATGGCCGCCTGCTAATCAATATCGTCACCGGTGGTGATCAAGGCGAGTTGGAAGCGGATGGTTTATACGCTGATCATGCAAAGCGTTATGAAATTACCGACGAGTTTTTGCGAATCTGGCGTGCCTCTTTAGCAGGAGAGGGCGGCGACGCAGGCTATGACTTTGAAGGAAAGCATTTGACGGTCAAGGGTGCCAAAACACTTTATCCACCAGTACAAACACCACATCCGCCGTTGTACTTCGGAGGTTCGTCGGAACCAGCCCATGAGTTGGCTGCTGAGCAAGTCGATGTTTACCTTACTTGGGGTGAACCACCAGCGGCTGTTGCCGAAAAAATTGCTGATATGCGTGCCCGCGCAGCTAAACACGGACGCACTTTACGTTTTGGCATACGCCTGCACGTCATCGTCCGTGAAACGAATGAGGAAGCATGGGCTGCCGCCGATGATTTGATTCGTTATGTCGATGATGATGTAATCGCTCGCGCACAAAAAGCGTTTGCCAAAATGGATTCGGTGGGACAGCAAAGAATGGTGGCATTGCATGGCGGCAAGCGCGACAAATTAGAAGTGTCACCGAATTTATGGGCCGGTGTCGGCTTGGTTCGTGGTGGTGCCGGAACTGCCTTGGTTGGTGACCCTGAAACAGTTGCTGCGAGGATTAAAGAATATGCGGATTTGGGTATCGATACTTTCATCTTTTCGGGTTACCCACATCTGGAAGAATCTTATCGCTTCTCCGAATTGGTATTTCCTTTGATCGGTAAAGCGTTGCCAAACGTCAGCAGTAGTTTAACCGGACCATTTGGCGAGATTATGGCAAATGGCATTGCGCCGAAAGTATCGCAGAGTTAAGTACTGAAACATGTAGAAAGGTAGCTGCAAGATCGGTATCAATAGCGGTACCACGATCGGCAGCAAAATAGGGATTTAGGGATTTAGGGATTAAGCCATGGGACCATTTATCACCGAGGTCAATGATATCGCACCTGATGCTGGCATTGCAAAGCACTCGCATCCTGCCGTTAGCGCGCAAGCAGAGACGTCACTGGGTGACGATCTGCGTGCTATTTTGCTCAACGGCGCGCGATTTCTACGGCATTTGGCACCGTGGCTGGTGCCTTGGACCGTGCCGCTGATCTTGATCATTACATGGCAGTTGGCTGCCCAGTTTGGCTATCTGTCGAGCCGGATTTTACCGGAACCATTGGCGGTGTTGAAAGCGTTGTGGAGTCTGACGATCTCTGGTGAAATTTTTCTCCATGTGAAGACCAGTTTGTGGCGTGCTGTTTCTGGCTTTTTGGTTGGCAGTGGTTTAGGTCTCTTACTCGGATTATTGACCGGCACCTTCCGGATTGCTGAAACCTTGCTGGATACCACTCTGCAGATGATTCGTAATATTCCGGCCCTGGCCTTAATGCCTTTAGTGATTTTGTGGTTTGGCATCGATGAAAGTGCAAAATTATTTTTAGTATCGGTTGGCGTTTTTTTTCCGGTTTATCTGAACACCTTTCATGGCATCCGTTCGGTGGATAAAGGGCTCATTGAAATGGCACGTAGTTACGGCCTCTCTGGGTGGTCTTTGTACCGTGATGTGATTTTGCCTGGTGCATTGCCGTCGATCTTAGTCGGCGTGCGCTTTGTTCTTGGTCTGGTTTGGGTGCTATTAATTGTGGCAGAAACTATTTCAGCGCAAGCGGGAATCGGTTATATGACCATGAATGCCCGTGAATTTTTGCAGACCGATGTGGTTTTGGTTGGTATTTTGCTGTACGCCTTGCTGGGTAAATTAGCCGATAGTTTGTCGCGCGCAGTGGAATATCGCAGCTTACGCTGGCACCCGGGTTATCAAAGGAAAAATCGTCATGCCTGAATTATTCGCATACCCCTCCAATACCGTTGCTCGTATCGCTGCATTGCGACATGAACTCGATGATGACTGGGGCATCTCTGTACCAGAACGTACCTCTGATCAGACGCCGAAAGCGCATCCACTTGTAGGAACAAGTATTTCGTTACGCGGCTTACATAAGTCATACGCAGGGCGTGGCGTTATTAAATCTTTAAATCTGGATATCGCCCCCGGTGAATTTGTTGCGGTAATTGGCCGAAGTGGTTGTGGAAAAAGTACTTTGTTGCGTCTGTTGGCAGGCCTTGAAGATGCCGATGCGGGGGAACTTAAACGAGGTACTCAAGCAACGCCCGTTGCTCAGATCAAAACCACAGCGAGGCAAGACGGTGGCACTCGTGTCATGTTTCAAGACGCCCGTTTGTTACCTTGGAAGAGCGTATTGGATAACGTACGTCTAGGCTTGCCAGGTGATAGAAATCATACCAGGAAGGTCGCTGAAGCTGCTTTGAAAAAAGTTGATTTAGCGGATCGGGCAACCGAATGGCCAGCAGTGTTATCTGGTGGCCAACGCCAACGCGTTGCACTGGCACGCGCTTTAGTTCATCAGCCGTCGTTATTGCTCTTGGATGAACCTTTGGGTGCTCTGGATGCGTTAACCCGTATTGAAATGCAAAGTCTGATAGAACAATTGTGGTTGGAACAAGGCTTTACGGCGTTGTTGGTCACACACGATGTGCAAGAGGCAATCGCTTTGGCGGATAGAGTGATTTTGATTGAAGACGGACAAGTGAGTCTGGATCTGAAAATCAATTTGCCACGTCCTCGTGCCCGCGGCGATGCCTTATTTGCTGAACTAGAAGATCATGTGTTGAAACGCGTTTTACGCCGGCCTTCGCCTGTGGATGAAACGACGACAGATACCGATGTATCGCCACTGGCAACTTTTAACCCTCTGGCTTGGGCAGTATAACGCAACATCACGAGCGCAGATTCCACTTTTTTATATCTGAAATTGCGCACATCTATTGGCGCCGCAATGTTCTTAACACCGTATTTAACACACGAGCAACTTGCTCTTTATTTTAAAGAAAGACCAACATGACTATCCAGGCAATTAACGTACGTAATCAGTTCCGCGGCAAAATTAAAGCCATTATTGAAGGCTCCGTGGTTTCTGAAGTAGATGTGGAAACGCCTGCAGGCATCGTTACCTCGGTAATTACGACACGCTCGATCAAAGATTTAAATCTGGTTATCGGAAGCGAGGTCGTGGCGCTGGTGAAGGCGACTGAAGTCTCGATTGCAAAATTGTAAATGCAAAAGTAAATGCAATAGTAAATGCAATAGTAAATGCAACTTGATTTGGACGGCACGGCTTCTGCAGTGTCGTGCTGGACAAGGTGAACCAAAAGGACAAATCATATGCAACATGTGACCCTACAAAACTACTTGAGTCGTTTGCAGAGCTCACTGGCTTCCAGCAATCTGTGGCTGGATGAACAAGGGCGTGCGCGTGGGCGCTACTTTAATGCCAGCCTGACGAGTGCTTTTCAGGCGATCCGTTCCGGCGATGATTTGCGGGTTTTGGCTTATGAAGGGTATGCACGTAGTTATGATCCCAACGACCAAGGCTTGAATATCTGGCGTTTGCTTGACTACGTTGCGAATGATGAAGAATCCGTCGAACTTGATCGTCTATGCCGTTTGCTACACACCATTAGTTTTTATCGGCAGCAAACGACCCAGGAATTGGATTTATTTCTCAGTGTGCATAGTCGTTTGTTGGCGGCGGTAGAAGGCAATCACGGTGCGGCTTTTCGACGTATTCTGGATGTGCTGGAGTTACCGCATCAGCAAATCGTCTTGCAATTACCTCAAATTACACCAAGTCAGCGTTGGGTATTAACGCATGTCGCTGAAAATTACCGGCGTAATGGTTTCCGCATTGGTGTTAATGCCGCTAATCTGGAACAAGCGAGTGATTTGTTAGCCAGAGTGCGACCCGCTACGATGAAGATTGATGTGAGTGTTGCCAATAACCCTGCAACGCAAATTGCTTTGCTGGAGCAAGCCGATCGTAGCCAATGCCAGGTCATTTTCAGAAAAATTGAAACTGAACGGCAATTGCAGCACTTGCAAACTGCCAACAACACGGTCAGTCCCTACGCAGTACAAGGTTTTTTGTTTGATGTTCCAAGAGCAAGTTTGACAATGGAAGTTGTCCCTGAAAGATCGGCAGATTTGCCCTTAGAATCGCACCAACAGCTTGAAAATAGTTATCAGTAATTTGATGTGATATGCATTAAACGTCTAAGGACATAACGAAAAATTCGTTTTTCATATATGTAAAACCTGCCAATATGATCGCTCTTTAGTTGATTTCGTAATTAGGACTTATCTAAGATCGTCCCGGCAAGGTATGGCAACGCTGTCAAATTCAAGCGTAACTCACTCGTACCTCATAGTAAATTCTATCGCCATGATGCCGCTGGGACGGCTTGTTGTCCGTTCCATCTTAAAGGCTAGACATGGCATTGGCTGTAACGTCCTCATCACCGGCTGCAACGCGTAAGCGTGTGATTCCCGGCTTTCATTTGGCGCTGGGATTTACGCTGTTTTACCTCGGCTTGATTGTACTTATTCCACTTTCTGCAGTGTTTCTGAAAACATTCACGATGACATGGTCTGCGTTTTGGGACACGATTAGTTCCGAACGCGTGTTGGCGTCTTATCGTCTGACCTTCGGCGCTTCTTTTCTGGCGGCGCTGATCAACGTCCTGTTTGGTGGCATTGTCTCGTGGGTACTGGTGCGTTATGAGTTTCCGGGGAAGCGATTTATTGATGCAATGGTCGACTTACCATTCGCCTTGCCCACCGCCGTGGCAGGCATCACTTTAGCGACATTGTATGCACCGAATGGCTGGCTTGGTCAGTTGCTGGCACCTCTCGGCATCAAGGTTGCATTTACGCCGTTGGGCGTCCTGGTGGCACTCACTTTCATCGGTTTGCCATTTGTGGTACGAACCGTTCAACCGGTACTGGAAGAAGCGGAGAAAGAATTAGAAGAAGCGGCATTGAGTCTTGGCGCTAGCCATTGGCAAACATTTACTCGCGTTACTTTACCAACTATCTTGCCGGCGTTGATGACGGGCTTTGCGCTAGCGTTCGCGCGTGCGACTGGCGAATACGGCTCGGTGATTTTTATTGCTGGCAATATGCCCATGATTTCAGAAATCACTCCTTTATTTATGATTACTAAATTAGAGCAGTATGACTATGCTGGCGCGACGGCGATTGCCGTTGTGATGTTAGTCCTATCGTTTAGTTTGTTATTGGCGATCAATGGCCTGCAAGCCTGGATGCGTCGTCGTCAGTCTGTCGGGAGGGGAGCATGAGCGCAATCTCAGTTCAACATGCAACGCCTGCTCCACGTCGCATTGAACCCCCATTGAGCCTGGCGGCAACCACAGAACCTCGCTGGATACGTTATCTCTTGCTGAGTCTTGCATTTGGTTTTTTGACACTATTTCTGTTTGTGCCCTTAGTCGCCGTGTTTGCGGAAGCCTTTAAAAAAGGGTGGCAGGTGTATCTCGAATCGATCACCGAACCGGACGCCTTGTCGGCAATACGTTTGACTTTGATTGCCGCTGGTATTGCTGTGCCATTAAATTTAATTTTTGGCGTTGCAGCAGCGTGGACGATTGCTAAATTTGAATTCCGTGGCAAGAGCGTATTGCTGACTTTAATTGACTTACCTTTTTCTGTGTCGCCAGTGATTTCGGGTTTGATTTACGTACTCATGTTTGGGGCGCAAGGGTGGTTTGGTGAATGGTTACGTGATCACGATATTAAAATTTTATTTGCTATTCCCGGCATTGTTTTAGCGACAATTTTCGTGACCTTTCCGTTTGTTGCTCGAGAGTTAATACCGCTGATGCAAGCGCAAGGGAGCGAAGAAGAAGAGGCCGCATTGGTACTTGGCGCATCAGGCTGGCAAACTTTCTGGCATGTGACTTTGCCGAATATTAAATGGGGTTTGTTGTACGGTGTGATCTTGTGTAATGCGCGTGCAATGGGCGAGTTTGGCGCGGTGTCGGTGGTCTCTGGTCATATCCGTGGTGAGACGAATACGATGCCTTTGCAGGTAGAAATTTTGTATAACGAATACAACTTTGCAGCGGCCTTTGCTGTTGCTTCTTTGTTGACTTTATTGGCCTTGCTGACTCTGGCTTTAAAAGCCTTGGTCGAATGGCGTACCGATGAAAGTCAAGCGCCCCTGGATCAAGTTAGTTAAGCATTTGCCGGAGAATTTATGAGTATCGCTGTTAAAAATTTGAATAAGCGTTTTGGCCAATTTACGGCGCTTGATGACGTTTCGCTGGAGTTTCCAGATGGTGAATTAACGGCCTTATTAGGGCCATCTGGTTGCGGCAAAACAACCTTGCTACGCATTATCGCTGGTCTGGAATACGCTGATCAAGGACAAATCTTGCTGGACGGTCAGGATGCATCGCAGCAGCATGTACGCGAACGCCAGGTTGGCTTTGTGTTTCAGCATTATGCTTTGTTTAAACACATGACGATTTTTGAAAACATTGCGTTCGGTTTGCGCGTGAAACCGCGCAATCAACGCCCAAGCGAAGCACAGATTAAAGAAAAAGTGACTAAATTGCTGGAGCTAGTGCAACTCGATTGGTTGGCCGACCGCTATCCACCGCAGTTATCTGGTGGTCAGCGTCAGCGTATTGCGTTGGCAAGGGCATTGGCTGTTGAGCCCAGGGTGTTGTTATTGGACGAACCGTTTGGCGCGTTAGATGCCAAGGTACGTAAAGAATTACGCCGCTGGTTGCGCCGCTTGCACGATGACTTACATGTCACCAGTATTTTTGTTACGCACGATCAGGAGGAGGCGCTCGAAGTTGCCGACAAGATTGTGTTGATGAATCACGGTAAGGTCGAGCAGGTTGGGTCGCCAGCGGAGGTATATCAGCATCCGGCGACACCATTTGTGTATGGATTTTTGGGTAATGTGAATTTGTTCCGTGGCCGCGTACATGAAGGAATATTAGATGCCGATGGGGTCGCTTTTTCTGCGCCAGGTCATGCCGAAACCAAAGACGCATTTGGTACCGGCTACGTGCGGCCACATGAATTTGAAGTGGATCGCTATTCTCCTGGTGCCGAAGGCTTGATTGCACAATTACGCCGCATCCATAGCATAGGCCCGTTGGCGCAGCTCGAACTGGAACGCGAAGATAACGGCGATGTGTTGGAAGTCATGATTTCCAGTGAACGTTATCAGAATTTAAAACTGAAAGTCGGGGAAGTGTTGGTGGTCAAACCGAAACGCCTGCATGTTTTCGTCGATACCCATTAGCCACAATCTCACTGCATCAGATTCTCATTAAAATATCGAGACTTTATTATGAATTTTCAACAATTACGTTCCATCCGCGAAGCCTCACGCCGCGGTTTTAATTTAACCGAAGTTGCTAATGTCTTGTTCACTTCGCAGCCAGGCGTCAGTCGTCAGATTCGTGAATTGGAAGAAGAATTAGGGGTCGATATTTTTGAACGTAACGGCAAGCGTCTGACAGGATTGACTGAGCCCGGTAAAGGCATATTGCCTATCGTCGAACGTTTATTGCTGGAAGCCGAGAATTTGCAACAGGCAGGTAACGAATATTCCGATCAGACTAAAGGCACGCTGACCATCGCGACAACACATACGCAAGCGCGTTACGTATTGCCGAAAGTCGTTCAACAGTTCCGCCTGGCGTTTCCAGATGTCCGCATCGCGCTCCAACAAAGTTCGCCTGATCATATTGCCGAATGGGTATTGTCTGGCAAAGCAGACATTGGTATTGCAACAGAAGGTTTATCGCAATTTAAAGATTTGGTGTCGTTTGCATGCTACCAATGGAATCACGTATTGGTGGTGCCAGAAGATCATCCTTTACTAAAAAAAGAGAACGTCTCTTTAGAAGATATCTCGAACTACCCATTGATTACCTATGACGTCGGCTTTACTGGTCGTGGACATATTGATGCAGCGTTTCAACATGCTGAACTTCGCACGGACATCGTCCTGACAGCGATGGATTCCGATGTGATTCAACAGTATGTATCACTCGGTTTAGGTGTTGGTATAGTGGCATCTATGGCAATCGAAGAGAATCGCAATAATAATCTCCGTACTATCGCCGTGGATCACTTATTTACCCCTAATGTCACGCGTCTGGCAGTAAGACGTGGTGCATATTTGCGTACTTACACCTATGATTTCATCCGCCAATTTGCGCCAGAATTGAGTAAAGAAGAGATCATCAATGCCGTCAGCGAAGCTGACAATAGCTGACAATAGCTGAACAGATCTGCCGTTACGGATGTTTTCGTAGCGGCGGCGAGTGCTTATTGTTGAAAGTTTTTGGTGTCGTGCAGCTGTCACAGGTCTCTGTTAGAATTTTAGGCGATTTTCTTTTTTGTCTATTCTTTCGAGGCTCATCATGCTTTATCCAGAGTTGTTCAAATCCTTAGAACAAGTGCGTTGGAATATGGATACCGATATTCCCTGGGATCAGTACGACGCTGCGAAACTCACGCCAGAACAGGCGCAAACCATCAAAATGAATGCGATCACGGAATGGTCGGCGCTGCCGGCGACAGAAATGTTTTTGCGTGATAACCGTGACGATAGTGATTTTTCAGCATTTATGTCGATCTGGTTTTTTGAAGAGCAAAAGCATTCTCTGGTGTTGATGGAGTATCTCCGTCGCTTTCATCCTGAATTGGTGCCAACCGAAGCAGAATTGGATAATGTCCGTTTCGAATTTGACCCTGCCCCCCGTCTTGAAACTCTGATGCTGCATTTTTGCGGCGAAATCCGCTTAAACCACTGGTATCGCTGCGCTTCTGAGTGGCATACGGAGCCAGTTATTAAACATATCTACAAAATCATCAGCCAGGATGAAGCTCGTCACGGCGGGGCTTATTTGCGCTATATGAAAAAATCATTGGCAGAGGCGGGTGACGTAGCACGTGCAGCATTTGCCAAAATTGGCGTCTTAATGGCCTCGGCACGCCGTACTGAAAAGCCCTTGCACCCGACAAATTTACACGTTAATCAGGCATTGTTTCCACAAGACACGATACAAAGTCGTTTGCCTGACCCGGACTGGTTAGAGCGTTGGTTAGACGGACAAATCAAATTTGATGGTGTCTGGGAAAAGAAAGTCGTTGACCGAATTTTGCACAATATGTCGCTACTTTTTGAACGTAGCTTTGAAACGGTGCAGGATTTGAATCGGTATCGCAAAGAGATTTCTCAACGTTTGGTACTGACACCGCTTTAATCTGCGCGTGTCCGCGTGGCGTGTACAATAGCCGCATCTTTGCGGCTTTTTCTTTTTTATGACCTATTTTATGCCTGATTTTGAACAAAAAATTGCGACTCGTGCTGATCTGCAAGCCCGTGTTGCCAGCTTGCCAAAGCCAGTGGTGTTGACCAATGGTGTCTTTGATATCTTGCATCGCGGTCACGTCACCTACCTGGCACAGGCACGTGCGCTGGGTGCATCGCTGGTGGTTGCTGTGAATACCGATGCCTCAGTCAAGCGCCTTGGTAAAGGGGATGATCGGCCTATCAATTTGTGTGAAGACCGCATGGCTGTTCTTGCGGCCTTAGAGGCGGTTAGTCTGGTCGTGCCGTTTGATGAAGACACCGCGCTCGAAGTTGTGCAGCAGGCTCGTCCGGATATTTATGTCAAAGGCGGCGATTACCAGATGGATGGTATTCCCGAGGGTCAAGCGGTGTTAGCGTACGGCGGCGAAGTGAAGGCGATCGCTTTCGAACACGAACGATCGACGACACGCTTGTTGCAAAAAGTCCGTGCTGCTGGCTCGTAATTTATTCAGAGATAAACAACATGTCTGAAGGCACTGAGCTTAATCAATCTGCGGAGCAGGTTTTTCCATTTTGGCGCCACCTCGCGCGGTTAGCGTTCGTTGTGGTCATGGCGATCTGTACGTTCTATGTCGCCACCGCCTACGAATTTGTACCTTCTATTTGGCGCGTGGCAGAACATCGGCATCCCGGAATTTCGGGAAACACGACCAGAACGGTGACGTCGGCTGGTATTCCCGGCGATCCGCTCAATGTTGCGTTCGTCGGAAGCGAACAAGCTTTGCACGACAAAATGCTCAAGGCGGGCTGGTTCCCTGCTGATCCAATTACCTTACGTAGTTCCTTGCGCATCGCTAAGGACAGCGTTTTGCATAAACCTTATCCCGATGCGCCTGTCAGTGATTTATTTGTCTATGGTCGTAGGCAAGATGTAGCCTTCGAACAGGCCGAAGGCGGCGATCCATCGAAGCGTCATCACGTTCGGTTTTGGCTGGCGGATACCCAGGATGATGCTGGCCGCCCGTTGTGGATAGGTGCTGCGACCTATGATGCAGGTGTAGGGGTGAGTCATACAACAGGTCAGATCACGCATCATATCGCTGCGGAAGTTGACAAAGAACGCGATAAATTGATCGTAGATCTGCAACAAACCGGCTCGCTCATCATTCAGTGGATTGATTCATTTCAGCCCATACATGAAGGCCGCAACGGCGGTGGTGATCGCTTTGTCACTGATGGAAAATTGGGCGTGGTTGAAGTGAAATAAGTATTTATTGCTTAATTGAGGTAGAAAGACTGGGTACACACAACGCGGGTTGCGCTCGTCCTACCGCGCTGCTTGTAGCTATAAATTGCTTTATCTAAAGCGGTGAAAGTCAAAAAGCGATGTTGCCGTGTATGCAGATGCTCAAGCGTAGGTTGTACAACCCCTCAAACAGATCGTTGTAAGGCGCCGGGAACTTGTTGTTGCTTGTCTTTCATCGCGTATTAGTTCCTTAGTTCCTTAGTTCCTCAGTATCTCTGGGTTGAGGGCTTTTGAAATTGCAACTGTAAGTGCAAGTGCAGAAACTGCCCGCAAACTCACTATAAATAAACCCTAAGCCCCGCCGTCAAACCCATTCTGACGCCAGGCCTCGTACACCACTACGGCTACGGTATTCGACAAATTCAGACTACGATTATCGGGACGCATCGGTAAGCGAATACGTTGCGCTTCCGGAAAGCTATTGCGCAGGTCTGGTGCGAGGCCGCGGGTTTCTGCGCCAAACACAAAATAATCACCGGGTTTAAACTCCGCCTTAGAGAATACGCCAGAGCCATGGGTAGTGAGTGCAAACATACGACTTTGATCAGGTTGTTCCAGAGCGATAAATGCTTCCCAGTTTTTATGCACTTTCATGGTCGCATAATCGTGGTAATCCAGACCCGCTCGTTTCATTTTGCTATCGTCCAATGGGAAACCCAATGGTTCGATCAGATGTAATTGCACGCCAGTGTTCGCACACAGGCGGATGATGTTGCCAGTATTCGGCGGAATTTCAGGCTCAACTAAGACGACGTGAAACAAGGTATTTCCTTAATAAAAATGTGGTGGTGTGCGCGCAAAGACGTAATTCGTCACTTTTGCCGCCCCGAAGCGTTTTAGCATTGTAGCGATTTCATGCAAGGTCATGCCAGTTGTCATGACATCATCGACAATAGCAATGTGTGCCCCTTTAACTTTATACAGACATGTTTCATTTAAAATAAATGCATTCTTAACATTTTTTACCCTTGCATCTGGTGTCAGACTGCTTTGCTGACTGGTCTCTCTTGTTCTATGCAGGGCTTGTACTTCAAAAGGGATACCAAGGTGACGGGACAAAGGGCGCGCGATTTCCGTCGCCTGATTAAATCCCCGTTCACGTAAGCGACTCTGTCCCAGCGGCACTGCGCAGAGTAACTGTGGCAGGCTATCGCTTGCATTTTTTAATACGGCATCCCTTAACATCTCCGCAAACAAACCCGCCAATGCCAATTGATGACCAAATTTCAATACCAATACCATTTGATCCTGAGGCGCGGCATAATCACAAACAACAATACTGTGGTCAAAGGCAGGAGGATTTTGCAGGCAGTCGCCACAACGAAGGGTTTCTGCACCTTGGGGCATAGGAAGCGCACATTGCACGCAACGTACTACCTTATAGCTAAAATAGGTATCGGTACAATGACGACAAAGCAGCTGTGCCTGTTGCGTATAACAAAGTACGCAAGAACACGGCAATATGCTGTTTAAAACCCCGTTCAGTGTTTTTCTGGCGATGGTAGGTAGATAGAGCATGGTCTTTACTCCACATGTGCGCGCGAATTTCGCTGCAAATGAGCAATAGATATGACAAACGTGTAAACTCCGACCTTACCACATTCAACGCCAACGTTCGTCCGTTTCTATTTTATGCTCAGCGCTCCTATCGATCTTCAACTGGTTCGTCAGCTTTTTTCTCATCCAGAGAAGATTGCCCCCTCCGATTTTTTGCGAAGAGAAATCGCTGGTCGCATGCGGGAAAAATTGGAACTCGTGAAGATCCAGCCTACCCGTTTGCTGGATGCAGGTTGTGGTGCGGGTGCAGATTTGCCGGAACTGCAAAGACTTTATCCAGATGCCCATCTGGTTGGGGCTGACGCCGCCTGGCCGATGTTGACGCATATCCAGCAGCAACAGCATGCCGCGATGAGTGCCGTGGGTCGTCTTTTATCAAAATGGACACCTGCGGCACTACGTGGTGATCAGGGTGCGTCCCTGGTATGCGCTGACTTTGCGAATTTACCACTTGCTCCCCTGAGCGTTGACTTAATTTGGTCGAATTTGGCATTGCATTGGCATCCGCAACCTGATTTGATTTTTGCTGAATGGCGGCGCGTTTTACGCACAGAAGGCTTATTGATGTTTTCTTGTTTTGGTCCTGATACGTTAATTGAATTGCGTCAGGCCTTTGCCGAAGTCGATGCGATGCCGCATGTATTACCATTTGTCGATATGCATGATTTTGGTGATATGTTGGTCAATGCAGGATTTGCCACACCAGTCATGGATATGGAAAAAATCACCTTGACCTATCAGGATACGTCCAAATTATTGGCTGATGTACGCGCTTTGGGTGGCAACCCTCTAGCTACGCGCCGCCGCGGTCTAAGCGGTAAAAATAGTTACCGTTCTTTGTTGGCTGCGTTAGAACATCAGCGCGGTGCGGACGGCCTCATTAAGCTGACCTTTGAAGTTGTATATGGTCATGCCTTCCGTCCCGTCAGTCGTAAGACGGCAGCCGGAGAATCAATAGTCCGATTTGACTTGCCGAAGAAGGGCGATTAAAGCGACGATGGCGTGTTTTTTAATGCATTGATTAATTCATTGATTCAACTTTCTCAAATGATTGCACATGATCCCACGAAGAATTTGCGATCAATTAAATTAATAAAGCGCAGTTCATTTGAATGAACGATATCGAATAATTCGTCGATCAGTTTTTGTTGTGCCAGCTTTATTCTTAACTGACATTGTCAGAACCGATCATAATTTCCTTGATCTCGGTAATACTCATTCCTGTCGTTTCATGAATACGAATGAGCAGGGTCGCACCAATATTTTTTTTACCCAGACGAATGCCGCTGGCAGTTTGTCGGTCCAGCATGAGCACTTTTGATAGCGCTGAGTTGCTGCGCAGATTTAATTGCTCGATGATTTTTTTAAAAAGGATATTGTTGTTGAATTTGTTTTGTTCAATGTTGCTAAAGTGAATATTTTGCATATGCTTTTTACTTCGCAGACAAATCAGCAGAGAGTGACAAGTGACATTCTCAGCGGCAAAAATGTCATTCGTCATTGAATGACCACGTGGATGTTTGTGGTGGTATTGTATGAATTTTCTTTTGTTAAAAATATCGCTTTAATTATGCGATAGACATTTCGATAATCACTACAAATTGGTTAATTGGCTTACATCAGCCTAGGGTTAGGCTGAGCTATGTAATCGATGTTGCAGAGATCAGCGCAGATCTCAGCGGAGATCTCAGCGGAGATATCAGCGCAGATATGATGCACTTCAAAACAGGCATTAGACCATCTGCCAGATTGGCTTTACGTGCATCTAATTATTTGCACTATTTGCACTATTCGCACGATTTGCACTAACTTGCGTTAACTAAGCTATTCAAGCTAAAGTAAATTGTTGAATAGGTGGCGGCACGAGTTGCAAATCACGCATGGAAATGCTGGCGCTGTGACTATCAGTGAATATCAATGTGACGAAAAATTTGTTTGAAATGGCGAGGCGCCAATTGAATGAATTGATGCCTCGCCGTTCTCATTTTTTGTCAATCAAGAACAATCTTGAAAATGTCGTTTTTCTCTATAGCAACATGAGAGTGCTAAGACTTTTTATTGAGGGGCTAAGTTTTTATCCAGGAATTTTTCCACACGACGCCAAAAATCAATACGATTTTTAACGAGCGCCCAACCATGTCCTTCATCTAAATACTCAATCCATTCAACTTGCTTATTGGATTTGGCAACAGCATCCCGGAATTTTTCACCGTGTTTGATTGGTACTCTGCGATCAGATCCACCGTAGGCCATTATTAATGGCTGCTTGATCTGATCAGCAATGTTAACCGGTGAGGTTGCTTTCAATTGCGCCGCATCTTTGACAGGGTCGCCAACCATGACTGGCATACCATATTTTTGCCACTCTTCAGATGAATCGTTTTGCCAGCTTGATTCAAACATCAGATTAATATCCGTCACGCCTACCCATTCAATCCCGCATCGGAATAATTCAGGATTCTTAGCTAGTCCCATTAAGGTTGCGTAACCGCCGTAGCTGGCGCCTGCAATACAAATTCGTTTCGGATCGGCATAGCCTTGCGCAATAGCCCAGCGAGCACCGTCTGCGATATCTTCTTGCATCGCTAATCCCCATTGTTTGAAACCAGCGGTCAGGTGTTTGGTGCCAAAACCCGTACTACCTCTAAACTCGGGTTGTAATACGGCGTAGCCTCGTGAAGCCAGAAATTGTACTTCTGGATTCCATTGCCATTCTTCACCCCGGACATACGGACCACCATGAACCAAAACAATCATGGGCAAATTCTTTTTGTTGCTGCCTTTGGGTAAGGTCAGATAAGCCGGAATTGATAAGCCATCTTTGGCTTGATAATGCACGAACTCTTGTGCCGCCATCTCCTTTGCCTTGATCGCCGGATGGGTTTCCCCAAGATTTAATATTTTTTGCGTGACTTGGTTATACAGATAATAGGCTGTTGGTTGGCGGTCTGAGTATGAACGAATCACAATATAAGGATTAGTATATTGGCGAGAAAAACTCAGTAAATTAATTGTGCCTGGCATTAGATCATCAATTTTTTTCTGTATGGCTTTAAGATCCGCATCTAACCAGAATGTGCCATTGGCATCGGTTAAATAACGTATGCCTACCAGTCGCTTTTTGGCATTGTCCATGATCAGGTTGCCGGAAAAATCGTAACCTTCCAAGGTAATAAGAGGTGCTTCATCTAGCGCATTTTTTTTCAGATCATAGTGGTATATGGCGCTGGTATCTTTTCCTGCATTGCTTGTAACGTATAAATTGCCATCCGGCGCAAAGGCGATGGGCGTAAACCCACTGGTATCAAATTGAGAAAACTCCGCCAACTTACGCCATTCAGCGTTGGCTGGATCAAGGTAATAAATAGTTTCTAACCCTTTCTCCAGCGTAACGTTAATGCGCGGTGTACCGTCAGCGTCGATGAGCCATTCGATCGTATTCCCAGCGCGTGTATAAGCGGTTGAAACGCCAGTTTTAGTATTAAGTTTGAGTAAGCGAATTGCCTTGGTATCCATTAAACTGGTATACACAGGTTGACCTACATAAATGTCGTCGCTTTCATGACTATGATCAGTAGCAACGACCCAGGTGGGGCCAGTTAATTTCCGTGAAATAATTGAACTGCCGGCTGACGCAGCATCACGCGGAACGGGAGAGGCGAGTTCTAAGCGCTCTGACCCATCAAGATTAATCGCAAATAAACCAGGGTAATAACGCATTTCACCCTGCGCGACATCGTGGAAGCCAGCGCTATAAACGATGCGCTGATTATTTACCCAGTGGTAGGTATCGACATCGGCATTGGAAAAATTTGCCAACACGCGTGGCGTCATGTTTTCCAGATTGATGACAATCAGTTGCAAATAGCCGGTTTGTTTTGACGGCGCTAATATGGCAAGTGTTTTTCCATCTGGTGACAGACCAGGCTTTTGAATTTCCGCATTGGCAAAAAAAGACTCTATGCTGGGCTTATCCGCAGCAGAAACAGATGTTGCTGGCAGGAACATCAAACTGGCACTGATCGCCAGACAAGAAGTGAGGATGCGTCTACGAAATGGCTTTAGCATGGTCTTATTTGAGGCGTTGATGAATAAAGACGTTAAAAAAAAATAATTAAACGCTACTGGAAAGCAAATGCGACATTAATTTTACGTTATCTTTTAAGCATTTAACACCGAATTAGAGTAAATGTAAAATTGTTAATATGATATTTCATTACATTTAAAAATTATTTTTTAGTAATTTTTGCTGCGGTAAATTTTTCTTTTTGGAAATATTTGTAATCTGCAATATAAAAAATACACAACATAACCGAGCTTAAATAATTTGATTGCTTTTTTATAAATTACGTCTATTTCAGTTGTCGTATGACGTAACTGATTAAGCTAAATCAAAAACTAATCTAAAAACTTGTAAAGCGATTTATTGCTGTTTGTTTCATTTGAGCCAGATCAACGATTTCTGTCACGCTTTCTGCTTGATATCCATTCACGTTCCATCTTATACTCAAGCCGTTGTAGAAGTTGCCAGTTCGCACTTTGTTAGGTCTTATGCAAAAAATGCCTTTCGTGGCATGAAAGCTTCAAGGTTCAAACTAGTACAATTTGCAATGCCTTCGTCGACATGGTGTAGTCGGAATGGGTACTGTTGAACACGGTACTGACCGGCAAAATGAACAATTTTCGGTGAAAAGCCGCAGATTGTTTCCCTGACCTTGAATGCATTTGCGCCTTGCAGTCATGTTTTTGCTCTAGTATTTAATGTAATTTGTTTCAAAGTGATGAGTCCTGGTGCTCAAATCATAAAGAATAGGACTACGCAAAACTGCCCCGGTAGTGGTATGGCTTGTTGGCATTAGATGGATGCTCTCTCGCCATGTCTTGCTGGAAACATTTTTGTGTAAACCTAAAGAATTCTAATCGGGGTTTTGGGGATAACATGAAACAAGCAACGCGATTAAAGTCGTTTATGCTGGGTGCCTCTCTGCTGGCGGCCAGTTTGCCGACATGGGCAGTGGTGGATAGCCAGGGTGGCCCGGCAGTACGTGAGCTCAATTTGCAAACGCCAGTGACGCAAATAGCAGAACAAATTTACTCTATTCACAACTTGATGTTGATCATTTGTCTGGTCATCTTTGTTGCTGTCTTTGGAGTGATGTTTTACTCTATATTGAAGCACCGTAAATCCTTAGGACACAAGCCTGCGACCTTCCATGAAAGTACTTCGGTAGAGATCGCCTGGACCATCGTCCCATTTATCATCGTTATTGGCATGGCCTTGCCTGCGACCAAAACGGTGGTGGCGATGAAAGACACATCGAATTCCGATATCACGATCAAAGCCACGGGTATGCAGTGGAAATGGGGTTACGACTACCTCAAAGGTGAAGGTGAGGGTATTTCCTTCTTGTCAACTTTAGCCACACCTCGCACCCAAGTCGGTGCGCCCGGCGTAGCCCCTACCGAAGCACGTGGTGATAACTACTTGCTCGAAGTTGATAATGAAGTGGTAGTTCCGGTGAATAAGAAAGTTCGCTTGATTACTACCGCTAACGACGTTATCCATTCTTGGACCATACCAGCATTCGGCGTTAAGCAAGATGCGATTCCAGGATATGTCCGCGACACGTGGTTTAAAGCCGAAAAAGTCGGTATCTATCGTGGTCAGTGCGTCGAGTTGTGCGGTAAAGAACATGCGTTTATGCCTATCGTCGTCAAAGTAGTTTCTGAAGAAGACTACAAATTATGGGTCGATGGTAAGAAGAAAGAAATGGCGGCGAAAGCGGACGATCCTAACAAGGTTTGGACGATCGATGAGTTGAAACAACGTGGTGAAAAAGTCTACGCGTCGAACTGCGTTGCTTGTCATCAAGCTACTGGTAAAGGCGTTCCTGGTGCGTTCCCGGCATTAGATGGTTCTGCGGTTGTCGCAGGACCTAAAGATGCACAGGTTCATCTGTTGTTGAACGGTAAAGGTGTAATGCCATCGTGGAAGGCAACTTTATCTGATACGGAAATTGCGGCAGTCATTACGTACACGCGTAATAACTGGTCGAACAAGTCCGCAGAAAACATTGTCCAGCCAGCCGAAGTTTTGGCTGCGCGTAAGTAATTGCACAGAACAGCACAGGAGACAAGATGAGCACAACAACCGTTGATCACGCACACGATCACGATCATTCTCATGGTCACGACCATGACCACGCGCATGACCATCCACATGGCTGGCGCCGCTGGTTATTTGCGACGAACCATAAAGATATCGGTACGCTTTACCTCTGGTTCGCTTTCACAATGCTGTTGTCTGGCGGTGTGTTGGCGTTAATTATTCGGGCAGAATTGTTCCAGCCTGGTTTGCAATTAGTGCAACCGGAATTCTTTAATCAATTAACCACCATGCATGGTCTGATCATGGTGTTCGGCGCGATTATGCCGGCTTTCGTTGGTTTTGCGAACTGGATGATTCCATTACAAATCGGCGCGTCTGACATGGCGTTTGCCCGAATGAATAACTTTTCATTCTGGTTGATGCCTCCGGCAGCGATTTTGTTGATCACTTCGTTCTGGGTACCTGGCGGTGCGACTGCTGCTGGCTGGACCTTGTACGCACCATTGTCCACTCAAATGGGCCCAGGTATGGACATGGCGATTTTTGCTGTGCATATCATGGGTGCTTCTTCGATCATGGGTTCGATCAACATCATCACAACAATTCTGAACATGCGTGCCCCAGGCATGACATTGATGAAAATGCCGATGTTCTGCTGGACCTGGTTGATTACTGCCTACTTGCTGATTGCCGTTATGCCAGTGTTGGCCGGCGCGATCACGATGACCCTGACGGATCGACACTTCGGTACATCGTTCTTCAATGCCGCTGGTGGTGGCGATCCTGTGATGTACCAACATATTTTCTGGTTCTTCGGTCATCCTGAAGTCTATATTATGATTTTGCCGGCATTTGGCATTGTCTCGCACATCATCCCAACGTTTGCCCGCAAGCGTTTGTTTGGCTACGCGTCAATGGTCTATGCAACATCTTCTATTGCGATTCTGTCCTTCATCGTTTGGGCGCATCATATGTTCACCACTGGTATGCCAGTGACTGCGCAGTTGTTCTTC
Source organism: Undibacterium sp. SXout20W (assembly GCF_049340285.1). NCBI lineage: Bacteria > Pseudomonadati > Pseudomonadota > Betaproteobacteria > Burkholderiales > Oxalobacteraceae > Undibacterium > Undibacterium sp. SXout20W. Next base: position 43,250 of record NZ_JBMPPH010000025.1, read on the forward strand.
ATGTATGCGACGATGTTGATTGCCGTACCAACAGGCGTGAAAGTCTTTAACTGGGTAGCGACAATGTGGAGAGGCTCGATGACATTCGAGACGCCAATGTTGTTTGCCGTTGGTTTCATCTTCGTATTTACGATGGGTGGTTTTACCGGATTGATTCTGGCCGTAACGCCAATCGATATTCAGTTACAAGATACTTACTATGTGGTGGCGCATTTCCACTATGTGTTGGTGGCGGGTTCTCTGTTTGCTTTGTTCGCTGGTTACTATTACTGGAGTCCAAAATGGACCGGTTTCATGTACAACGAAACACGCGGCAAGATCCATTTCTGGAATTCTCTGTTCTGGTTTAACGTTACTTTCTTCCCTATGCACTTCTTGGGTCTGGCCGGTATGCCACGTCGTTATGCTGATTATCCAGCACAGTTCACTGATTTTAATCAGATCGCAACGATAGGCGCATTTGGCTTTGGTTTATCGCAGGTGTTCTTTATTCTGGCGGTGGTCATTCCTTCGATCAGAGGCGGTAAGCCAGCACCTGCAAGCCCTTGGGAAGGTGCTGAAGGTCTCGAATGGACAGTGCCAAGTCCAGCGCCATTCCATACGTTTGAAGAACCTCCAGTCGTTCAATAATGAATTGAAACCGACGCTGTGCTAACAAGCGCAGCGTCACGGAAAGCATTTGTTTTTATGAAAAACGATCAAAAAAAACCGAATAATCTCAGGACTGCATTGATCTTGTTTTCAGTCGCTATCATCTTTTTTGCTGGCGTGATTTTGAAACAGACTTTGCGTTTTTGAAACGGAACCTGCATGACCGAGCAAGACCCGAAGTTGTTGGCTTCCAGTAAAAAATTAAATGCGACGATGTTGGGCAAACTGATTGTGGTCGCAGTGGTGATGTTTGGATTTGGTTATGCGTTGGTGCCGATTTATAAGCAAATTTGTGAAATTACCGGTATTAATGTATTAACGCCTAAGGATATTTCCGCGAAGGAGCTAACGAATTCGCAGATTGATCGTAGCCGTGAAGTCACCATAGAATTTGATGCCAACACGCAGGGACCCTGGCGTTTTCGTCCGACCGTACCAAGTATGAAGGTGCACCCGGGAGAGATGTCGCAGATCGTTTATGAAGTCGTTAATAAGCAATCGTACAAGATGGATGCGCAGGCTATTCCAAGCTACGCACCACAACAAGCGAGTGCTTTTTTTAAAAAAATTGAATGCTTTTGTTTTAAGCAGCAGACCTTGGGTCCCAATGAGGCGCGGCAAATGCCAGTCGTTTTTTACATAGACCCAGCTTTGCCGCAGGACGTAAAAACCATCACCTTGTCTTATACGTTTTTTGAGGTTGGGGGATCGCCGAAGGTGAATAGCTCTACAGATCAAGGTAAGACATGAGTGATGTAAAAGAAACGCAAAAATCGGAAGCTTCGTTTTTTAAGGCTATGAAAGCCGTATTTTGGTCGTTTCTGGGTATTCGGAAGAAAGTTGATTACGAACAGGATGCCGCAAAGCTCAATCCGATTCACGTAGTCATTGCAGGTCTGATTGGCGCGCTGATTTTTATTGGGACGCTGGTACTGATCGTGAAACAAGTAGTTGCAAAATAACAATTCTAGTAAGCATATTCAATTGCATCAGGAGATGGAAATGAGTTCTTCAAACGCGAAAGCGCCATATTATTTTGTGCCAGGGCCATCACAATGGCCAGTGCTGGCGGGTTTTTCATTATTGCTCACCATGTTTGGCGCATCGGCCTGGGTCAATGGACAAGACTGGGGGCCATATGCTAATGGCGTCGGTATTTTCCTGACATTAGTGGTGTTGTATAACTGGTTTGGTGACGCGATTGCTGAATCTGAAGGCGGAAAATACAGTGATCGTATCGATACTTCATTCCGTTGGAGTATGAGTTGGTTCATTTTCTCGGAAGTCATGTTCTTCGGCGCGTTCTTCGGTGCCTTGTTTTATGCTCGTAGTATTTCTATGCCTTGGCTAGCTGATCTGGATCATAAGGTATTGTGGCCAGACTTCTCCGGACAATGGGGTAACACCGGACCGGCTGGAACCATTGACGCATTCAGAACGATGACGCCGTTCCCTATCCCAACAATCAATACCGCATTGCTGCTGACTTCAGGCGTTACTTTGACGATTGCACATCATGCTTTGCGTGAGGGACATCGCGCAAAAACGGCTTTCTGGCTGTTTGCAACGATTTTGTTAGGTGCAACTTTCATGGGTTGCCAGGCCTATGAATATATTGAGGCTTACCACGAACTGAACCTGAAATTGACATCAGGTATTTATGGTTCCACTTTCTTTATGCTGACAGGTTTCCATGGCTTCCATGTCACTATGGGGGCAATTATGTTGTCAGTGGTGCTGTACCGCGTTATGAAAGGACACTTCACACCTGAGCAGCATTTTGCCTTTGAAGGCGCAGCTTGGTATTGGCACTTTGTTGACGTTGTTTGGTTGGCGCTGTACGTCGTCGTTTATTGGTTATAAATCACTGATTAAGCGCCAGGACCTCAAAAGCCGCACTTACTAAGTGCGGCTTTTTCATGAGACATCGGTGAGGTTTGAAATCAAATAGTTGTCAAAAAAAGTGTTGGCTTATCTGATACCGGTTGGTTGTATCAGCCCAAAGTGATGCGCAATCAGGATCAGTAAAAACAACGTCACTGAAAAGCCAACACGAAATGCCAGGGCTTTAACAGTGCGGTTGCTTTTGCCCTTGTCTTTCATTAAAAAAACCAAGGCTGAGCCCATACTGAATATAATCAGAAAAAAAGCGATAGCGACGAGAATTTTCATGCTTAAACTTTGCTAAGACGTCATACTAGGGTGAATAATTTTCCATTGTAATACTTTAGTTAAGTAGACATGTTTATTTCCTTTCGGTTGAAATTTTTCCCCTTTGTCGCGACTGTTGTGGTTGTCAGCATAGGTATTAGCCTGGCGCAGTGGCAGACGCGACGTGCACTTGAGAAAGAGCAGCTAGCCGCACAGATCAGCGAGCGTGCACGGCAATCCGCATTGCCAGTTGCTGCCGATCGCCTCGTATCATCAGTACCTATATTTAGTAAAGTTATCGTACGCGGTGAATTTGTTGCACAATGGCCTTTGTATCTGGATAACCGTCCGATGCAGGGAAATGCCGGTTTCTATGTGCTGATGCCGTTTCATATCGAGGGCTCCCAGCGATATGTTTTAGTTGCCCGAGGTTGGCAAGCACGCAATCAACACGATAGAAAAGCATTGCCGGCTTTGACAACACCTGAGGGGTCTCTCGAGATTGAAGGCGTGATTCACGATAAACTAGATCGCGTGATGCAATTAGGTCAGCCGGATCCTTTGAAGCCAGCTGCCATCTTGCAAAATCTTGATTTGAATAATCTGGCAAAGCAAACAGGCTTAGCATTTGAGTCTGTGATTATCGAACAAACTTCGGATGCCCCTGATGGTCTTTTGCGTCAATGGCCTTTGCCTTCAGCGGGTGCCGAAAAGCATAGAGCTTACGCATTTCAGTGGTATGCCTTGTCCGGTATGGCATGCCTATTTTTTGTAGTGACAGGAATTCGTCGTGGAAAACACACAGTATCAACCATCAATAACAAAGCAGACACCGACAATGCAGCAAACAGTTAATGCCACCCATTCTACAAATATGCCTGACCGTGTTAAAGGACGCTGGAGATTATTTTTAATCATTGCGATCTGTGCCGCACCGATGATTGCATCCTACATTTCGTATTACATCATCAAGCCAACAGGACGCACTAATTACGGTACGATTCTCGATCCACGCGCATATCCTACACCTGACCTGAAGGCGAAATTGTTAGGTGAAAATACAACACCTACTACCCTGCAAAAAACAGGGTTAGAGGCCTATCGCGGCAAGTGGATCATGCTGAGTATTGACAGTGCTGCCTGTGCTGATGCCTGTCAAAAGAAATTAATTGACGTTCGGCAGCTTCGTTTGACGCAGGGTAAAGATATGGACAGGATAGAGCGCGTCTGGCTCCTCACAGACGAGCAGCCAATCGCTACTACCTTATTGCGCGAACATGATGGCATGCATGTTTTGCATGTCGACGAAAAAGCCCTCAAGGCTTGGCTGCCGGTGACTGGTGAGACGCAAATTACCGACCATATTTATCTGATTGATCCTTTGGGTAATCTGATGATGCGTTTTCCTAAAGATGCAAATCCTAACCTGATCAAAAAGGATTTGACTAAGCTCTTACGTGCTTCGGCAATAGGCTAGTTATGTGGCTACAACTCGCTCTGACTGCACTCTGCGTGGCGGTGATTCCAGCATGTATTGTATTTTTTTCAAAAGAAAAGAATAAGCATCGCAAGTTGGTCGCGGTCACGTTGGCACTCACATTTGAACTCATCATGTTTGGTGCCTTCACCAGACTGACCGATTCTGGACTGGGTTGCCCTGATTGGCCGGGGTGCTATGGGGAGGCAAATCCCTTATTATCGCATGCGGAAATCAAAGCAGCTGAAATAGCCTTGCCGCAAGGGCCGGTGACGATCCAGAAAGCCTGGATAGAAATGGTGCACCGCTATTTGGCGATGAGCGTTGGTGTTTTAATTTGTGCGCAAGTCTTACTGGCGTGGACGCGCCGCAAAATTACCCGGATTTCACCTTGGTTAAGTACCTCGACATTGCTGTGTGTCTGTGTTCAAGGTGCATTCGGCGCCTGGACTGTCACCCTCAAGTTGCAGCCAGTGATCGTGACAACCCATCTACTGCTAGGGATGAGTCTTTTGGCGCTGCTAGCAGCGGTGCTTGAGCAGCACAATCCAAGCCCGGTTCATATGAAAAAAAGCCATATCAAACCAATGGTCTGGCCCGCCACGCTTGCTTTGATTCTACTTTTCATACAGATTGCCTTAGGTGGGTGGGTTAGCACTAACTATGCGGCGCTTGCTTGTCCAGATTATCCCTTGTGCCAAGGTCAGGTCCTGCCAAATATGGATTTCGAACACGGATTTAGTCTTTGGCGACCGCTAGGGATGACCGCTGGCGGTGACTATTTACCGTTTCCTGCTTTGGTCGCAATACACTGGGTGCACAGAAATTTTGCGCTACTCGTATTAGCGGTTGTTAGCTTTGTGGCATGGCGTGCCTTACACACAACGAATTTTGAGGGGTTAGGAAAGAAATTGTTAATGGCGATTATTGTGCAATGCCTGATTGGCGTGTCCACGGTGCTATTTTCATGGCCCTTATTACTAGCGGTTTTACATAATGGTGGCGCTGCAATGCTAGTGCTTTTGCTGACCATGTTAAACTACCGTGTTAGGCATGCAAGCCGTGCCGCAAGTTTAGTGATTTAACATGACAACTCTCAGTTTGCCTTCTAATCGTCTTGCTCAATATTGGGCTTTGACCAAACCGCGCGTTACCCAATTGGCGGTATTCTGTGCCGTTATTGGCATGTTTCTCGCTACCCCGGATCTACCCGATTGGCGTGTTGTTGTTGCGGCGACTATCGGTATCTGGTTGTTGGCGGGGGCCGCGTTTGCCGTCAATTGCCTGGTTGAACGAGAGATTGACTCACGTATGGCGCGTACTGCACGCCGAGCTACCGCGCAGGGAGAAATCAGCGCATTACAGACCTTGGTGTTTTCCGGTGTTATCGGCGGTATAGGGATGTGGATACTGTATGCAATGGTCAATCCACTGACGATGTGGCTGACTTTTGTGACGTTTGTCGGTTATGCAGTGATTTATACCATTATTTTGAAGCCAGCAACTCCGCAAAATATCGTCATTGGCGGCTTATCTGGTGCCATGCCGCCCGCATTAGGCTGGGCCGCTGTTGCCAATGATGTGCCCATGCAGGCTTGGTTAATGGTACTCATCATCTTCATATGGACGCCGCCACATTTTTGGGCGTTGGCAATGTATCGGCGTGATGATTATGCCCGCTCTGGGTTACCGATGTTGCCGATTACACATGGCATGGAAATCACGCGTCTGCACATTTTTCTTTATACGATCGCTCTTTTTGCCACGACCATGTTGCCATACGCTGTACACATGAGTGGCTTGATTTATTTATTCAGCGCGGTGGTGCTGGGTGGTATTTTCTTGAGCTATGCCTGGAAAATGTATCGAAATTACACCGACATTCTTGCTCGTAAAACGTTTACTTACTCGATCATTTATCTTTCTTTGCTATTCGCTGCTTTGTTGATTGATCATTACCTGAAGTTCTGAGCATGTTAAAAAAAATTCTGGTTCGCTTGTTGACTATAAGCCTGATGGCATTGCTGGCAGCATGTAATGCGCCTGCCGAAAAATTTGAGAATACCGATATCACAGGGATTGATTACGCCAAGGACTTTTCCTTGACCGATCACACTGGCAAAATACGCACGCTGGCAGACTTTAAGGGCAAAGTCGTTGTCATGTTTTTTGGCTACACGCAATGTCCAGATGTTTGTCCTACGACGATGTTGGAAATGGCCAATGTGATGAAACAATTGGGTTCCCAGGCTGACAAGGTGCAAGTGGTTTTCGTGACAATTGACCCGGAGCGTGACACGCAAGCTTTATTGGCTTCTTATGTCCCAAACTTCGATGCGCGTTTTTTAGGGATGTACGGCGACGCTGCCGCAACGGAAAAAATCGCCAAAGATTTTAAAGTCTATTACCAAAAAGTCCCTGGTAAATCCGCGACTAGTTACACCATGGATCATACCGCTGGCAGTTATGTGTTTGACACCAACGGCCACATTCGTTTGTTCCTGCGAAATGGTCAAGGCATAGAACCGATTGTGCACGACTTGAAATTGCTCCTCAAATAATTAAAAAATTTAATCTGAGGATAAGTTGAAGAGGTAATTTACGGTTCTATCCCACTTGCCATAAATTCTTCTTCATATTTTTTTCGAAGTTTTACCAAGTCACCAGAAGTGATAAGTGATTTGATCGTAGCGGAGATTTTCGGCGCCAAATTTTTATTCGCTGGCGTCAAAATATTATAGTTATCAAAACGTGCCAGATCACCAACCAGTTCCATCTCTTTGAGATCGAATTTTTTAATGAAATAACGGCTATTTATTCTAGTATCGATAATGACGTCCACTCGATCTTTCTCGAGCATTTTATATAAATTGTCGTGACCATTGGCTATTTCCAGGTTTTCTACTCCCATTGTCATCTGCTTTAAGTAGAGGATTCCTCTGACGATACCGACTCTGTATTTTTTGAGATCTTCTTTACTATTTATTTTGATACCCCTATTCGATTTGGCTATGGCTGAAGCCGTAAAATAGTAATAGGGCGGGTCTACTCTTTGGAGTGGAGGATTATTTTCTGCGTAGGTATCGATTCGTGCGACTTCGCCATCGACCATGCCACTGGTTGCCATCATTGTTGCTCTGGCGTTTGGCACAGGTTGAACTGTCAGTGTTAGCCCGGCGCGCTTGTAAATATCAGTCAGTATTAGTGAGGCGATAAGCTGGTCGCAGTTACCCTCCGCGCGCGTGAGCCTGACTTCTTGCGCAGACAACAAGCTGCAGAATGTTATTCCACAGACTAGTATCAGTGGGCGAACGATTGCGGCTAAAGCCATAAAATCCTTAAAATTTATTAGACTGAAAGATAAATTCAGCATTTATCTCAGAGTGCCGCTCAAGAAAGCAATTTCCAGAATAGGAAATGTGATCTAGCTTGTCAATGAGACAAATAAGTTTTTCGATAATCAAATAAATGCTCTGTTGGTATCTTAATGTGCGTTGGTGCAGCATTGGCATCTGGCTTGAATGGCGTTGAAGCTACTTCTGTTTTTAAAAATAAAAAAGCACTCCGAAGAGTGCTTTGTTGAACCGCTCGAAGGCAGGTGGCTTTATGCGTAGCTTGCTAAAGCGCCCTTCATTTTTTTCAAAGCAGCACTTTCAATTTGACGAATACGTTCTGCGGAAACGCCATATTCATCGGCAAGCTCGTGTAGAGTAGCGCCTGAACCGTCATCATTTTTTAACCAGCGTGATTCAATAATGTGGCGTGAACGGGCGTCAAGTTTGGATAACGCGCTTTCCAATCCTTCACTTTGCAAACGGTCGTATTGACGAGTTTCCAAAACACGGGTTGGCTCATCGGACTCCGTTTTCAAATAGGCGATAGGCGCGAATTTTTCATCATCGTCATCTGTCGGCGCATCGAGTGCAATATCGTGACCGGATAAACGCATTTCCATCTCGATGACTTCTTCGCGTTTGACATCAAGTGTTTTTGCCAGTGCATCAATTTGTTTCGGAGACATGGTCTCCAAACCTTCTTTGTGACTGCGCAAATTGAAGAACAGTTTGCGTTGTGCCTTGGTGGTAGCCACTTTGACTAAACGCCAGTTTTTCAGGATGTATTCGTGCATTTCGGCTTTGATCCAATGCATCGCATAGGACACCAGGCGTACGCCTTGGTCAGGATCGAAGCGTTTGACGGCTTTCATCAAACCGATATTGCCTTCCTGAATCAGATCTGCATGCGGCAGACCGTAACCCAGATAGCCGCGGGCGATAGAAACGACTAAACGCAGATGTGACATAACCAGCTGTTGCGCGGCACCGAGATCATTTTCCGCCCTTAAGCGTGTGGACAGATTGATTTCTTCTTCATGGCTGAGCATCGGTAGGCGATTAACGGCTGAGATGTAGGCGTCAATATTTCCGAGCGTGCCACTAAAGCCCAATGCCAGCGCAGTGCTGTCTGTTGCCGGGATAAGTTGTGTCGAAGTCATTGCGATGGTTCCTCCTCATTGCTGCCAGCTTCAATAAAAATATTAAAACCAAGCGATATAAGCCCTTATATTAGCACTCTCTGAAGAAGAGTGCTAATAGTTGGAATTGATGTTCAAATTTTTCTGCAGCAAGAAAAATTTGCCGCGTGGAAAGATGTTTTAACAGCAATTTTATCGTGCATGAAACTTGATTTTCGAGAAATCAATTGCGCTCTACAAGGCCACAGTCACGCAAGATAAAGATGTGAAAATGTAACAAAAATGTCCAAATAATGACTGTTTGAGTCACTTAGCCATAAAAAGTTGCATTAATTCTCGAAGATTCGCGCTTAGCTGGCACGAGAGAGTTGGCGGCGGACAGATAAATAGGCCCCGCATAATCCCAGCAACATGCTGACGGCCAATAAACCCAGGCTAGGAACAATACCCAACGGTGTCAGACGGAACTCTGATGCATACAGCTTGGCAAACTCAGCAATCGCCTGATTAAGTGGTCGTAGCGATGCTGCAATACCGCCCAGAGCCAAAATACCCGCTAACAAACCCAGTAAGGCACCCGTATAGTAGTAAGGGCGGTGAATGAAACTATTTGTAGCACCTAGCAAACGAGTGACAGAGATTTCTGCTTGATGGGAAATGACTTGCAAGCGAGTTGCATTAAACACAACCACAATTACGACCACACCCAACGTGATCGCCAAAAATAATAAACCCATTTGCAATATTTGAACTAAAGCGGCCAATCGTTTTACCCAGGCGGAATCGACTTGCACCACATCAACATCTTGCAAAGACTTTAATTGTTCAACCAAGCTATCCAGTTTTTCAGAATCGTTGTTAGAAAGCGACAACACATAAGCGTCCGGTAATGGATTGCCACCCAAGGTGGACAGCACTTCAGCAAGACTGGATGAATCTTGCATCGTTGCCAGCGCTTTTTCTTTTGGAATAAATGCCAATTTGCCGCTAATCGAATCTTGTTTGAGCAGGCGCTTGATTGGTATGGAAAGAGCCGTCGCACTCTCGCGTGTCGTATCTGGACTGACGAAAATACTGATTTCTGGTTCTATCGATAGTTGCGAAGAAATCGGCCGTATATTTTCAATTAGGGTAAGACCTGCGATCGGTAAAGCCAGCGCGATGGCGACGACTAAGACATTGAATAAGAAATTGCCCGTACCAGCACGCAAATGCGTGTAGGCACTTTTTAATGCAAATAGATGCTCACGAAACCAGATGGTCATAAGATATCCTCGAAAGTACGTGATCAGGCGGCGATACTGGCGGAATTCCAGGCATCAGTAATCTGCCCGTGGCTCAGGTAAATAACACGGCTCGCCTGCTCCAAAAATTGTTCATCGTGACTCGAAATCAAACACGTCACGCCGGCACTTTGAAAGGCTTTCAAGGCGTTTAACACTTTATTCGCATTATCACGATCCAGAAATGCGGTAGGCTCGTCGGCCAAAATGATCTTAGGTCGATTGACAATGGCTCTTGCAATGGCGACCCGCTGTTGTTCGCCACCAGACAAAGTCAGAGGCAGTGCATTGGCTTTATCTAATAAATTTACTTTTTCTAGCGCGACCCGTGCACGCGATTCGGCTTCCTGGGCGGCCGCACCGGTGACAATCAATGGCAGCATGACATTTGCCAGGATACTACGGTCATTTAATAATTTCTGATCTTGCAAAATCAAGCCCAATTTACGCCGCAGATAAGGCAGGCTGCCCGTCTTCAATTTGCTCACATCTTGCCCGTTGACCATGACACGGCCAGTGGTCGGTTTTTCGATGCCCGCAATCATTTTCAGTAACGTAGATTTACCGGCACCAGAAGGTCCCGCTAAAAAAATCAGTTCACCATCGGGTATCGTCAGAGAAATATTGCGCAAGGCGCAGGCCTCGCCAGCATATAGTTTGGAGACGTTATCGAATTCGATCATAGCGGTTTAATGTACGTGCTTTAGTTATTTTAGTTAAATAAGGCGTCGACAAATTCTTGCGCGTTAAACGGTTGTAAATCGTCAATTTGTTCCCCAATACCAATGAAATATACGGGTATTGGGCGATTTTTTGCAATTGCGGCCAACACACCACCCTTGGCAGTACCATCGAGTTTGGTAATGACTAAACCGGTTAATTGTAATGCGTCGTCAAATGCCCGGACTTGTGCCAGCGCATTTTGACCGGTATTGCCATCAATAATCAGCAATACCTCTTGCGGTGCGCCATCCATACCCTTAGCAATCACGCGCTTCACTTTTTTCAGTTCTTCCATCAGATGTAATTGCGTCGGCAGCCTGCCCGCCGTATCAACCATCACAATATCGGTACCTTTCGCCCGTGCAGATGCGACTGCGTCAAAGGCGACTGCTGCCGGGTCACCGGATTCCTGAGAAATCACGGTTATGTCATTACGGGCGCCCCACACGGTCAATTGCTCGCGGGCTGCAGCGCGGAAGGTATCGCCAGCGGCCAGCAACACAGACTGGCCATGCACTTGCATATGCTTGGCAAGTTTGCCAATCGTTGTGGTTTTTCCTGCGCCATTAACGCCTGCAATCATCATTACCAATGGTTGATGACGACCCAATTCAAGCGGTTTTTGGAGGGGAGATAGCAATTCCAGTAATAAAAACTTGAGAGCAGATTTAACTTGTTCCGCTTCAGTGAGTTTTTCGTCCTTGACCTTCTTCTTCAAAGCATCCAGCAAGAATAAAGTTGCCTCGACACCGGCGTCCGAAGTGAGCAAGGCAGCTTCTAATTCATCGTAAAGCTGATCGTCAATCCGTGCACCGACAAATAAGGTCGTCAGATTGGACGAGGTTTTTGCCAGCCCCGCTTTTAATCGAGTGAGCCAGGAGCGTTTTTGTTCTGCAGGTGCTGGCGCAAGATCATTGCGCTGCACCGGATCTGCAACAGTTGCGTTGGCAACGTCAATGATCGCAGGCGTTGTCGGAGTCGCTTCTGCATTGGGAGAAATGCTCTCAGAGGCAGGTGTGGCAACGCTTTGCGCCGCTGGCACTGGCTCTTCTTTGGGTTTTCTTTTGAAAAAACTAAACATCTGGGATGATTTTGCCGGAAGAAGGATGGCTGTCAACTGCCCATCCAAGTATTATAGAATGCCACCATTCTAACAGACCACGCACAGTAATTCGATTTACCAGTGTCAAGCAAACAATGAAACCTAAGACTAAAAAGCCTGTATCTCCTCAACGCGCCGCCCATCAGGTCAGAATTATTGGCGGCCAGTGGAAGCGCAGCTTGCTCAGCGTGATCGAAGCCGACGGTTTACGACCAACCCCCGACCGTGTCAGAGAAACCACATTCAATTGGCTCAATCACTTAGTTGATGCGCATTGGGCACCTATTACTTGTTTAGATTTGTTTGCGGGTAGCGGCGCGTTGGGCTTTGAAGCTGCCAGCCGTGGTGCGTCTCAGGTAGTGATGGTTGAATCTCACACGCCGGCTTTCAAGCAGTTAGAGCAGGTCAAAGCCAAATTGCAGGCAAACCAATGTCAACTAGTGCGTGGCGATGCGGTCAAAGTGGTAACTCATGCAGCTTCTCAGGGGCAAAAATTTGATGTCATCTTTTTAGATCCCCCGTTTGAGCAAAGTTGGTTAGAAAAAATATTGCCGTTATGCACTGAAATTATTCATTCCAAAAGTTACGTGTATGTCGAGTCAGAATTTGCTTTGGACGCCGAAAACGGCGATGAAAATATGCAATCTTTGCTCAGCGGTTGGCAGTTGATACGTGCTGATAAAGCAGGAAGTGTGTATTTTCATATTTTGCAACGCAGCATTTGACAATATGAAGTGCACGAAAATCAGGCATAATGGCAGATCAAATTGGTGCATATCATTATGCGATTAGTGAAAATAGGGAGTGAAGATGGTCACAGCCGTATATCCGGGAACATTTGATCCGTTGACACGTGGTCACGAAGATCTGGTACGTCGTGCTTCAGGTTTGTTTGATACCTTGGTGGTAGGCGTTGCAGACAGCAAAAGCAAAAAGCCATTTTTTTCGCTAGAAGAACGGTTGAGTATAGCCAACGAAGTGCTCGGCCATTACCCAAATGTACGGGTAGAAAGTTTCTCGGGATTGCTGAAGGATTTTGTTCGTAAAAACGACGCGCGCGTGATCGTGCGTGGTTTGCGTGCGGTATCTGATTTTGAATATGAGTTTCAAATGGCGGGCATGAATCGTTATTTGTTGCCCGACGTAGAAACCTTATTTTTGACGCCGTCAGACCAATACCAATTTATTTCAGGCACCATTGTGCGTGAAATTGCGATGTTTGGTGGTGACGTGTCCAAATTTGTGTTTCCGTCAGTTGATCGCTGGTTAAAGCAAAAAGTAGCTGCAGCCAACGAAAACAAATAAGTACTGCGTAAGTTCGCAGTTGCGTAATAATCAGACTTGGCTGGCCGCTAAGTCTGATGCGTAGAAAGAGAAGTGAGTAAGTATGGCTTTAATGATTACTGACGATTGCATTAATTGCGACGTATGCGAGCCCGAATGTCCTAATGACGCGATTTTCATGGGGCCAGAAATTTATGAGATTGATCCGCATAAATGTACTGAATGTGTAGGACATTACACAGAACCACAGTGCAAACAGGTTTGTCCTGTGAATTGCATCCCATTTAATCCGGAGTGGCGCGAAAGTAATGCGCAATTGCAGGCCAAGTATGAGCGTTTGCAAGCAGAGCAAACAAAGTAATGATCATCCAGCGGTAAACTATTTGCCGCTGCCTCGTCCAGACTTGGACTTATTCGCAGCGCACCATATTCCGACCTGATCGTTTGGCGTCATATAAAGCGCGGTCAGCTCTGGCAATCATTTCTTTTGAGACGGCGACTTCGTCACCCCGATTGATCTTTTCAGAAACGGTTGTGAGACCAATAGAAATGGTGCAGTGACACGTACCTGATTCGGATAATTGAAACGCCTTTTCAGCGATACTACGCCGAATACGCTCCGCCACCAGCATCGCATCTTGTAAATTTGCGTTGATCAGTAATACGACAAATTCTTCCCCGCCAAAACGTCCTAAAGTATCGCTTAGACGTAATTCCGCTTTGATTCGTCGCGCAACTTCGCATAACACGTCATCACCACCTTGATGGCCATGCTTATCGTTGATTTTTTTGAAAAAATCTATATCCAGGTACATACAGGCAATACCATATCCCTGACGTCTGGCGCGGCCAATTTCTTCAAGTGTGCGTTGTTCGACATAACGACGATTGCTGACGTTCGTTAACGGATCGGTCAAACCTATATAGGTTAGCCGTTCGTTATTAATGACATTTTCGAGGCAAATCGCAATGATGGAACCGAGCCTTTGAATAAAGTCAGTTGCCATACTCGGCAAGAAGCGTTCGGCGGTAAAACTGCCGAGATTTAAATAACCGATTAATCGACCCTGACGTGTGAGCGGTATCAACGCAACACTGGCTGGTTTTTTGCTATAACTGCGAAAAAATTGCTCGTACAAATGACGTTGGTAAGGCCCTAAAACTGGTTTGTTGGCGTTGGTGCAAGGTGTCTGTAATTCACGTTCATTGCGGACAAATAACATATGCGGAAATTCGCGTAAATTGATCCGTAAATCATGCAGCATCTGTTGTAAATCCTGACGCGGATCGAGGAGGATCAGGCTTACTACATCGAGTTCGGACGTGATCGCCAAAGAACTGAAAATACTAATGATTAATTCGCGGAAGTGACTTGTACCGATAATCTGTAATTCGAAATTCTGATGCCGCTCCATGATATTTTGGTTGCGGTGTGCATGCGCAAGAATATCCTCCAGCCGAGAGCGCAGGATTTTATTTTCCATACGCAACTCATCCTGTACTGAAGCGTACGGTGGATGTGTCGCTGAATAGGGCGCAGTACTGTTCATCAATTTTCTTTTAAAAGTGCACAAGTACAAAACATGCAAGCTAATCCATGTGGTATCAAAAGGCAATAGATATCTGTACTTCATCCCCGATCGCAATTGTTGCGCCGGCACCACTATCAACAATCACATTCATACCGAAAGTAATCTCGCCATCGACGATGGGATTAGCGCGATACGGCTGTAAAATATCCACTGGGTTCGCACCCACTATGCCCGTCTTTTGATCAACCGCTGGCATTGGACAACGTGGGCAGGGTTTCACCGGACGTAATTGTAGTCGATTGCTCACGTCAAAGCTTGCCGCATAATCTTCTTCAAAGGCGTCGATACCGTCAATCACAATATTCGGTCGGAAGCGATTCATAGGAACTGCACTGCGTCCTTGATTTACCGCTTTCTGGTTTAAATCTTCCAGTGAAGCTTCTGAAATTAATAGCAAAGGGTAGCCGTCAGAAAAACGCGTTGGCGCCAGCGTAGCACCTGTCCATTCCGTATTGGCAAAACGTTGCACATGTGCTGAAAAACGTACTAATCTGCAGGCAGTGCCAAGCACCTGGCTGAACCAGGCGGCTGCAACATCACCTGCATCATCGGCGTTTAAAGCGAAATCCCAGATCACTACCGGAATATTATTTAAAGGCGTAGCAGAGTTGTTTATAGCCAGCAATAGACTTGTCATGCCATCGAAATCGACCTGAAGATGCTGATTCGTGATCGTGCATTGAACACGCGCCATGAGCGGAAATTCACGTTGACTAATAAATTGTCCCTGTAAATCGACCAGCATCCATTCTCTGTCATGTACGCCGTTAAAGCGTAGCCCAGCTTCGGTGACGGTGGCTTGGGACACAGCGATTCCTGCGCAGGATTTGATGGGATAAATCGTCAACTCACTAATGCTCGGCATGCCAGATCCCGTAAAAATTTGTCGTTGTAATTCAGAGTTGAACTATTTTAATGCAATAATCACCATAAGTAGCGAAAGAATATATCTGCAGATTAAACCTTACCCTGAAATTGGGCGCGATAGGCGGTGGGTGAAATAGTGAATTCGCGCGCAAAGTAACGCCGCAGTAATATTCCCGAGCCAAAACCAGCATCCACCGCAATGTCTTCTATGGCGCGCTGACTGGATTCTAATTGGCGTTGTGCAAACACCAGCCGGTGGTGCAATAACCATTTACCGACCGTCGTGCCAGTCATTTGTTGAAAATGTCTTGTAAAGCTGCGTCGGCTCATCAGTGCGCGCTGCGCCAGAAAATCCAGGCTTTGCGGGTGACCGAGATTGTCCAACATCCATTCAAGCACCTTAGATAAGCGATCGTCGCTGGCCAGAATTGGAATTGCTTGCTCAATATATTGTGCCTGACCGCCTTGTCGATGCGGTGCTACCACGAGCCTTCTGGCAATCGTCGCAGCAGCCTCGGCGCCATATTGCGAACGTAACAGGTGTAGGCAACAGTCAATCCCTGCTGCTGTGCCAGCGGACGTTATCACATCCCCCAAATCAACATATAAGACATTCGGATCAAGCTGAATGTCAGGAAAACGCCGAGAAAACTCGTTTGCCATTGCCCAGTGGGTGGTTGCGCTACGTTGTTGTAATAAACCAGCCTCCGCGACAACGAAAGCGCCCAGGCATAAACCAACAATCCTGGCGCCGCCATTGTGCGCCCGACGCAATACTTTTAAGAGCGCAAGCGGAGCAGGGCGCAGATCGTCGTACCAAGACGGAATAATGATGATGTCAGCACGTGACAAAGCGGATAAACCGTGTTGTGTTTGGATGGAAAATCCGGCATTCGTACGAACGCTGTGTTCGCCTTTTCTTTCCGCAATGGCACACACTTTGAGATTGAATTTTGGTAATGGCGTATCGCAATGATGTTCACCAAAAACCAGGCAAGGCACTGATAAGTGGAAGGGGCTGATGCTATCAAACGCAAGAACTGCGATTGAAATTGCACCGGGCGGTTGGGATGTTGACAGGTTTTTCATTGTGACCCGATTGTATCGTATATTGGCTATCGGGTCACTTCAGGGATGAATGAATAAAGCGCAAAATAATACCCGTTAACACATCTGATACATCTGACCCATCTGACACATCTGACACATTTAACATTTTTTTCTGAAACCTTTCAAAGAAAGCCTTCGATGAACACACCAAATTCTTCACTAATAAAACGTGCACTGATCGTCATTGATGTTCAGAACGAATATTTTAACGGCAATATGCTGATCGAATATCCTGATC
This sequence comes from Undibacterium sp. SXout20W, assembly GCF_049340285.1. NCBI lineage: Bacteria > Pseudomonadati > Pseudomonadota > Betaproteobacteria > Burkholderiales > Oxalobacteraceae > Undibacterium > Undibacterium sp. SXout20W. The sequence continues at coordinate 60,202 of NZ_JBMPPH010000025.1, forward strand.
CTGCGATTTCGTTGCGCAACATCGGTATTGCAATGGATGCGGCCCGGGCCGCCGGTATTCCTATATTGGTTGTGCAGCACTCGGCACCAGAGGAATCACCTATCTTCGCCAGGGGCTCCGATTCTTGGCAATTGCACGACGAAGTCAAGCAACGACATTATGATCATTTGATTGAAAAAAATATGGCTAGCAGCTTTGTTAGTACCGATGCGAGCACTTGGTTGCAAGCGCAGGAAATCAACACACTGACGATCGTTGGTTATATGACGCATAACTGTAACGCCAGCACAATTTATCAGGCCGCACATGAAGGCTATACGGTTGAAGTATTGAGTGATGCAACTGGGGCGCTACCTTACCGTAATGAGGCTGGTTATGCGAGTGCTGAAGAGATACACAGAGTTTTTAATGTCGTGTTTCAGTCGAATTTCGCGGCTGTTGGTACTACCGGGGAGTGGATCAATGTCGTTCAACATCAAAGCAAATTAGAAAAAAGCAATGTCTTGATTTCTCATCTTGCCGCGAGGGAACAGATAGCTTAATGACTATCGGTATTGCTACTTATTTTGGTGTTTATATTTAATATTTTTATTTTTTTATTTTTATTTTTTGGCGAATTCTAGGATGAAGTGCAATTTATGAACGGTACCGGTTAATGAGGGCAAGATGCGATAGCATTTGTGCCTTTTTGACCGGCCAGTCGAAATTGCATAATGAACTACACACATCTCACCC
>NZ_JBMPPH010000026.1:0-54918 GCF_049340285.1 Undibacterium sp. SXout20W
CGGAGCCGCCAGTGGTGGTGAACATTGACGTTGATTTTGACGGTACGGTGTTGTGGAATGGCGCCGCATTGGCGAGCCGTGCGGAATTGGAAAGCAAGCTCACCGAAGTAGCGAGCAATCCAAATCAGCCAGAAGTTCATCTGCGTCCAAATGCAGTGGTACCGTACAAATCGGTCGCTGCTGTGATGGCGGCTGCACAACGTCTGGGTGTGACTAAGATCGGCATGGTCGGGAACGAACAGTTCTTGAAGTGATCTGTAGATTTAATGTGATTTGAGCACATCAATGTTTAAGTCTTGATGTATGATTGAAAACTGGCAGGGTGATCCCTGCCTTTTTTCATATTTGCAGAAGTCAGTGCCCTCGACCCCTTTCGATGGTAAACGAGTGGCACGATTTTTAGTTTATTTAATTTATTGATTGAGAGATCAACATATGAAGCAACTTCGCTTGTCTCGTATCGCTGTATTGGTTGCAGCGATTGGCTTTGCTGCCGCGCCTGAGTTAACTAACATTGCTGCCAATACTGCCCATGCAGATGAAGCGATGCGCCCGGAAATTGGCCGTATTGTTCAGTCGGCTGGTGAGTTGTATAAAGCGAAGAAATACAAAGACGCTTTGGCTAAAATTCATGAAGCCGATGGCGTTGGTGGTAAAACGGTGAATGAGAATTTCACGATCGAACGTATGCGTTTGTCGATCGCTTCTGCGGCTGGTGATAATGATGCAGTAATCCGTTCCGCTGAGGCAATCGTCGCCGCAGCGAAGTTGCCAGCAAAAGATCAATTACAAATGATCCAAGTTTTGGCGAACGCTTACTACAAGGCTGGTAATTATTCTAAAGCAGCATCGACCTATAGCCGCTATTTTGCGGAAGGCGGCACTGACCAGTCTTTGCGCCCATACATGATTCAAGCAATGAATCAAGGTGGCGATAGTTCTAAAGCTTTGAAAGAAGTCATGGCTGATATGGCCGCTGACGAAAAAGCAGGTCGTGCGCCGAGCTTGTCCAATCTGGAGTTTTATGCCAATGCAGCATTGAAACAAAAAGATATGGCTGGCTATTCCAGTGCACTTGAAAAGATGATTACCTACTATAACAAGAAAGAATTCTGGGTTAATCTGCTCAATAACATTGAACGTAAGCCAGGTTATTCTGAGCGTCTTAAACTCGATCTGTATCGCCTGAAAATTGCACTAGGTCTGGTAACAAAAACATCCGACTTTATGGATTCCTCGTTGATGGCAATACAAGCTGGTTTCCCAGCTGAAGCAACGAAGATTATCGATGCAGGTTACAAGGCAGGTGCATTGGGTGCTGGCAATGATGCTGAACGCCACAAACGTTTGCGTGACATGGCGACTAAAGCGCAAGCCGAAGCTGATAAAGGCCTCGCTGCAGCACAAGCTGATGCGCAGCAAAGCAAAGACGGTACTGGCTTGCTCAATCTTGGCTATGCGAATGTAACCTCTGGTAAGTTTGACCAAGGTTTGTCAATGATGGAAGAGGGTATCAAAAAGGATAGCCTGAAACACGTTGATGATGCGAAATTGCATTTGGGTATTGCGCAGTTGCAAGCGGGTAAAAAAGCTGCTGCGATCAAAACTTTGAAAACCGTACAAGGTAACGACGGTACTGCAGATTTAGCTCGCTATTGGATCATTTACGCTAACCAATCAGGTAAATAATCACCATAGTAATTATTGGTAAGGCGGGGCAACCCGCCACAAGCTTTCGCTGCTAATTGTCGCGGAAGTTGTTTATAGCTTAGATGATTTAACAAAAAAGGGAGACAAATTGATTGTCTCCCTTTTTTGTTTGATGATAGCAATGTTATCCGTGACGTTTTTTCGCAGTTTTTAGATGTGCTACTAAAGTCTGTTTACCATGCGCTTGCGCTTGATGGGTGGTGGCGGGTGCCTTGGAATGAGAGGCAACGGTTGTCCGAGTTGATTTATTCATCACTGGGACTTGCAAGTGCAAAGTTTGACCCGTAGAAACGGAATCATGTTTAAGATTATTCCAGTTACGTACATCAGCAACACTGACTTGGTAACGTTTTGCAATGGAATTCAAATTGTCACGCTTGCCTACTTTGTAGTTGATTTGACGAGTGGCAACGCCTTTTTCTATCATTAACTGGGCTTTATCTGCGAGTTCTGGTGCGATATCAGTGTCTGCATTTTTATCAGATTTTGGTACCAGAATCGTTGAGCCTGCCTTCACAAACATTCTTGCTGGAATTAGATTAACGTCACGTAGCAGGTCAGGTTTAACTCCCAAACGCGACGCCAAAGTTTCGACTTTTTCAGTTTTTTGAACTGATAAAGTTGACCAACTAGAAAGTGGTCCCTGCCACTTGCTCAAATTTTCTTTGAATAAATTGGCATTATCTGTCGGTAATAGGATCTTGGTATTACTGCTACCCGTAATAACCGGGCGATTGAATTGTGGATTGAGCGCATTGAACTCATCAAGCGATAGTTCTGCCAATTGGGCTGCAACGCGGACGTCGATATCGCGTGTTTTATCAACACTCACAAAATAGGGCTGGTTTTCCAGTTTTGGTAGTGCAATATTAAATTGCTCGGGATGCGCGATAATATTTTTGACTGCTTGCAGCTTAGGCAGGTAGTTTCTGGTTTCAGCAGGCATTAATGCTGACATGCTGTCAAAATCAATCGGTAACCCAAGTGCCTGTTGCTTTTTTATAGCTCTTAATACCGAACCTTCACCCCAATTATAGGCAGCAAGCGTTAGTTGCCAGTCGCCAAACATGCCGTGTAAACGTTCCAGATAGTTCAGCGCGGCGTCAGTTGAATCGAGTACGCCGCGTCTATCATCCTTAAACATATTTTGCTTCAGATTGAAGTCTTTTCCCGTCGCCGCCATAAACTGCCACATACCAGTTGCTTTGGTGGTCGAAATTGCTTGGGGGTTGAACGCTGACTCAATGAAAGGCAGAAGCGCCAATTCAGTAGGCATGCCACGTTTTTCGAGCTCTTCGACCACATGGTACAGATAGCGTGAGCCACGCTGCACTGTGCGCAAAATATAGTCCGTACGTGTGCTATACCAGGTAACCTGGTTGCTGACTAATTTGTTGTCCAGATCCGGAATGGCGTAGCCCGCGCGTACTCGCTCCCATAAATCAATTTCTTTGTTGCTGTAGGTAAAATTGGGAGTGTCCACCGAGGGATTGATCGAAAGACTGGTGGATAAGGTTCCCATGCCTTTAGAATCGGTAAAAACAGGTGTCTTATTAAGTGCAACAATTGATGGCGTGTCAGCGTAAGATAATTGTGGGAGTGCCCATACAAGAAGTGCTGACAAAACAGTGAGGGGAAGCGGGCGTCGTAATCGTTTCATAGGCAAGATGAGGTGCTCATCGACCGTCGTCGATATAGATTTCAAGATCGTGAGAGTGTACGCAAGTGCTGATTGAGACGTCAAGGAAAATGTCAATTTCGTGACAGCACGAAAAACGGAAATAACCGTAATTTCGCGCAACTTACGGTCAAATGAGGCCAGCACTGCCCGAAGTTGGTCATGCTGGCTTCTTTTACTGATCAATTTCTTGATGTAAGTTAAATTGTAATGCTGCAAGCGTTGCGTATACCCCACCCAGTTCAACTAATGAAGTATGCGTGCCACTTTCGACTATCCGTCCCTGATCCATGACGATAATTCTATCGGCTCGTTGAACTGTGGCTAAACGATGCGCAATGATCAGCGTAGTTCGATTCTGCATAGCAACTTCTAAGGCGCCTTGAACCAGCCTTTCAGATTCTGCGTCCAAGGCACTGGTTGCTTCATCAAGTAACAATAAAGGTGGATTTTTCAATAATGCGCGGGCGATTGCAATACGCTGACGTTGGCCACCGGATAGACGTACGCCTCGCTCGCCGAGAAATGATTGATACCCCTCAGGAAGTTTTTCAATAAATTCGTGAGCGGCTGCCATTTTGGCGGCGGCAATGACTTCCGCGTCGGTGGCGTTTGCTCTGCCATATCGGATGTTTTCTATCGCATTGGCAGAAAATATGATTGTTTCTTGCGGTACAACACCCACTGCGTCACGTAAGTCGTGCAAGGTCAGATCACGAATATTGATGCCATTGAGTTCAATGACCCCTTTTTGTGGATCGTAGAAACGCAGCAACAGCTGAAAAAGCGTGGTTTTCCCTGCGCCAGATGAACCAACGATCGCAACAGTTTCCCCCGCCGCGATCTGTAAGCTGAGGTCCGATACGGCACTGCTATTGGGACGTGAAGGATAATTGAAACTGATATCACTTAATGTCAATGTTGCACCGGTGCGTTGATTCGACGTGGGCGCCGGTAGCGATTTGGGATGCAAGGGGTTTTGAATCGGCGATTCCACCGCCATCAGATCGAGCAAGCGCTCGGTGGCACCCGCTGCCCTTTGCGCATCGCCCATGACTTCAGACAAAGCCCCTAACGCCCCGGCAACTAATGAAGCATATAAAATAAATTGTCCTAGTTCGCCGCCACTCATGGTGCCTTGTATGACAGCATGGGCACCCAGCCACAAAACGAAGACGATGGAGCCAAACACTAATAGGATGGCGATCATCGTCAACAACGATCTTGCGCGAATCCTGCGCATGGCAGTTTGAAAGGCATTCTCCACAGACCCAGAAAAACGTTCTGCCTCAATATTCTCATGGGTGAATGCTTGTACGGTAGGCATGGCATTCAAAATTTCTCCGGCGATAGCAGACGCATCGGCAATTTTGTCTTGTGAATCGCGGGAGAGCTTGCGAACCTTGCGCCCAAATATAATAATCGGCAGCACAACTAAGGCCAGCATGACGATGATGATCGAGCTCAATTTGATGCTCGTGACGAATAGCATCACCAGACCACCAATAAACAGCAAAATGTTACGCAGCGCCATTGAAATACTTGTACCAACCACTGTTTGGATCAACGTCGTGTCAGTTGTTAAGCGTGACAGCACTTCACCTGTTTGTGTGGTTTCAAAGAATTGTGGACTTTGGGTGACGACGTGTGCGTATACCTTGCTGCGAATATCCGCAGTGACGCGCTCACCTAACCATGACACCATGTAAAAACGGGCAGCCGTAGAAATGCCAAGGATGGTGGCCACGCCGAACAATGCCAGAAAGACCAGATCCACATGTTGAATACTATGCGCGCCAGAGCTGCCAAACCCAAGATCGATCATTTGTCTGAACGCCGCAGGTATGGCCAGTGTGGCGCATGCGGCAATCACTAATGCAATGCCTGCGAGAAAGAACTGTTTGCGATACGGGATTAAAAATGGGAGCAAGCCTTTTAATGTTGTCAGGCTGCTACGTTGACTGGCTAATTTTGGGTCAGTTGAAGTGCTCATGTATTTCAAAGTGAGTCATGCGGGGTGGGGAGGTGACTAAGGAGTTACTGTCTCTTAATTGATGCTAAACCGGGCAAATTCAAGCTTACTGCGCATGTTCTGCATCTCGCAAATGTAACGTATTGCATGCGTGAGTATCAGTCTCTGGTGTTGATTCCGATTCGATTCGGATTCGATGATACACCTTGCAAGATGAAATGCTTTTGTCATTGTAAGTTGATAAGCAGAATAATTTTCTTGTGCATTTGCACATCAATTCCAAAAAGTACGAAAGCGCAACGTTGTGCAGTGATTTTGCCATTTAAGTTGCGAAATCTGCATTTAGACCATGCAGACAAATTAATGCTAAGTGTAAAATCTTTGTATCCCCGAACTGAAAGCTGAACGATGAAACGATTCCTGAAGCGAAGTGCAATCGCACTGTTGGTACTGTTGGTTTGTGTTTTTCTTGCGCTCGGTTGGTATTTGCGTACGAAAAAAGTACAACGTGATGGTAACGCTTCGTTGGCAGGCCTTACTGCCCAAGTTCAGGTCAGTTACGATGAACGCGGCGTGCCGCATATTCAGGCGCAAAATGAGGCGGATTTATATCGTGCGCTTGGCTATGTTCATGCCCAGGACCGTTTGTTTCAGATGGAAATGGTGCGGCGCTTGGCCAGTGGCGAACTGTCTCAGATTCTTGGGCCTAAGTTAGTTGATATGGATCGCTTGTTCCGGACCTTAGGCTTGCGAGCTTTTGCTAAAGATTATGTAGTAAAAATGGATAAGAACTCCGCCTCAAGTCAAGCTTTGAATGCTTATCTTGATGGCATCAATCAATACCAATCCAACCATCCGGCACCGCTGGAATTTGATTTACTCCATATTCCAAAACGCCCCTTCACAGTGGAAGACACGATTGCAGTATCTGGGTACATGGCTTATAGCTTTGCAGCCGCATTTCGTACCGAACCGGCCCTGACAGCGATTCGCGATAAGCTTGGCGCCGATTATCTGAAAATATTTGACCTCGATTGGCATCCGGCAGGTGTTCTGCAGACGTCGCCAGCATTGGCAGCAAATGATCGGATGACGTTGGACAAGATTGCGCAACTGAGTCAGGAGGGGATAGAACAATTGGCGGTGCCGCAGTTGGAGGGAAGCAATGCCTGGGTTGTTTCTGGCGCACATACAGCGAGCGGTAAGCCATTACTGGCGGGAGATCCACATATTGCGTATTCGGCACCCGCAGTTTGGTATGAAGCACAATTATCGTCACCCGGCTTTGAGTTGTATGGTCATTTTCAGGTTCTCAATCCGATGGCATTGTTGGGACACAATCAGCAATTCGGATGGAGCCTGACGATGTTTCAAAATGATGATATCGATCTCGTTGCCGAAAAAGTGAATCCACAAAATCCCAACCAGGTATGGGTGCATAACCAGTGGGTCGAGATGTCCAGCAGAGAAGAGATAATTCAGGTAAAAGGTGCGGCACCTATAAAATTGGTGCTGCGTAAGTCTCCTCATGGACCAATCATTACCGATGCTTTTAAAGATAATTATGGTGAAACGCCAATTGCTATGTGGTGGACATTTTTAGAGGCAGATAATCCTGTTCTTGATGCTTTTTACGAGTTGAACAGGGCCGATACGCTGGCAAAGGCACGCACCGCAGCGAGTAAAATCTCGGCGCCAGGACTCAATGTCGTGTGGGCGAATGCCAAAGGTGATATCGCTTGGTGGGCGGCCGCTAAATTGGTCAAGCGTCCAGCGACGATAAATCCTAGTTTTATTCTGGATGGTACTTCGGCAGATGCAGATAAATCAGCGTTTTATGATTTTGCCGATAATCCGCACGAGGAAAACCCAGCCCGCGGTTACATCGTTTCCGCAAATTTCCAACCTGTTTCACCGAATGGCGTGCCCGTTCCTGGATATTACAATTTGTATGACCGAGGACAAAGACTGGATTATCTGTTGGGTCAGCCGGGCATGAAATGGGACACCAAAAACAGTCAGGCATTACAACTCGACGTGCAAACGGGTTATGTGCCAAGGGTGTTGCAATCATTATTGCCCGTATTGCGGCAGGTATTGGTTGCTCCCGAAGATAAGCGATTATTCGATATCTTAAGTAAATGGGATGGGAACTACCAGACAAATAGCATTGCGCCAACCTTGTTTAGTCAAGTCATTTACCAACTTGCGCATAACGTCATGGCAGATAAAGTTGGGACGGTTCAATTTCAGAATTTGTTGCGAACACGCGTACTGGACTTTGCCATTCCCCGACTGCTGGCCGACCAACAGTCGCCTTGGTGGGGCGTATCATCTGATCCCAAGTTCGATGCGCGACAAGCCGTAGTATTGGGCGCCTGGAATGATAGCCTCACTCACTTGAGGCAAACTCTTGGGACTGATAGCGCACAATGGATGTGGGGACAAGCACATACCTTGACTCACCGCCATCCTTTAGGGCAACAAGCTCCGTTGGATAAACTATTCAATATTGGGCCATTTGCCGTTCCGGGCGGTCGCGAAGTTCCCAATAACCTATCGGGACCGATAGGGCCAGCACCATGGAATGTAGCATATGGGCCTTCTACGAGACGCCTGATTGATTTTGCGGATACGAGTAAGGCATTGGGCATCAACCCTGTTGGTCAGAGTGGCGTATTGTTTGATGCGCACTACAACGATCAGGCAAAACTGTTCGCCAATGGTATTTATGTTAATGAGCATACCGATAATGCCGATGTGCAAGCACACGCGCATGCGCATTTGGTGTTGCAGCCTTCATAAGTAACCTTGTCTTAATATTAATTTAAGTGCGGGTTTAGGCAATTATTTGTCTTTGAATATATCCAAGCTCATGCAAGCCTTATATAATCGCGCTACTTGATCGGGAGAGAGTAGTTTGAAATTAATCGGTTTTTGTTGGAGAACCACTTTAAAGTAAAACTGCCGCCGAAGGGGCTAATACCCAAAAACTCTCAGGCAAAAGGACCGATCAACGGGGTGGTTAAATACTCCCCACACTCTGGAGAGTGGTAGCGGCACATGAGCCGGACTACCCACCGAAGGTGCGCACGAGATGGCAACTTAGCTCTACGCTGAAGTTGCTCTCGTAATCTCTCAGGTACCAGGACAGAGGGGTATGCGATTTTCGCATGCGATGGACATCGTCCGTCAGCGTGTGTTTGTTCGTCCCTTCTATCTTGGTAATGAGGTTTACATGACGCAAGCGACACCACTCAAGGCAACTCCTCTCAATGCAGCCCATCGTGCGGCTGGCGCAAAAATGGTCGATTTTGGCGGTTGGGATATGCCAGTCAACTACGGTTCCCAAATCGAAGAACACCACGCGGTACGTACTGATTGCGGCATGTTTGACGTCTCCCATATGTGCGTGGTTGATCTGCGTGGCGACAATGTCCGCAGCTTCTTGCGCGGTCTGGTTGCTAATAATGTCGATAAATTACAAGTCCCGGGTAAAGCGCTGTATTCGTGCATGCTCAAACCTGAAGGTACTGTGATTGACGACCTGATTATTTATTTCTTCAGTGAAAACTGGTTCCGCTTGGTTGTCAACGCGGGTACCGCTGAAAAAGACGTGGCATGGATGAATGCCCGTAACGTCGAAACCAACAGTGGCCTGACCATTACCCAACGCCGCGATGGCGCCAATGCGTTTGCATTGGTTGCTGTGCAAGGTCCAAATGCACGTGCCAAAGCGTGGGAAGTGTTACCAGAAACCAAAGCTGCGAGTGCTGAGATTAAACCTTTTAATGCCGTGATCGTAGAGAACACCTCTTTTGGTGAAGTCATGGTGGCACGTACTGGTTACACCGGTGAAGACGGTTTTGAAATCGCTGTTCCAGCAGAACGTGTCACTGACTTATGGAATGCCTTAGTTGCTGTTGGCGTGAAGCCTGCTGGCCTTGGCGCCCGTGATACCTTGCGTTTAGAAGCAGGGATGAACCTCTACGGTCAGGATATGGACGAGACTGTCAATCCACTCGATGCGGGTCTGGCATGGACCATCGATCTGGTTAGCGAACGTGACTTCGTCGGTAAAAAAGCCCTGCAAGAACAAGGAAAAAAAGCGCAGTTCCTGGGCTTAATTTTGCGAGAAAAAGGCGGCATTTTGCGCGCTCATCAAAAAATCATCACGGCACACGGTGAAGGTGAAATCACAAGTGGCACCTTTAGCCCAAGCATGCAGCAGGCAATCGCCTTAGCGCGTCTGCCACTGGGTGTAGCGATTGGCGATACAGTTCAAGTCGTTATTCGCGACAAGCAATTAGCTGCAACAGTCGTAAAATTGCCATTTGTACGAAATGGCAAAGTGTTAGTTGCTTAAACACGAAAACAGTTAAGAATTTAAGAATTTAAGAATTTAAAAATTTAATAAAGCATATTCACATCATTTAATTATTTGGAGCCCACTATGAATGTCCCAGCAGAATTGAAATACACATCGTCCCATGAATGGGTACGCGTTGAAGCCGACGGTACAATTGCCGTTGGTATTACTGAGTTCGCGCAAGACGCGTTGGGCGATATCGTTTTCGTTGACTTGCCAAAAGTCGGTTCTACATTGACCGCTGGTAAAGACTGCGCTGTGGTGGAATCTGTTAAAGCAGCTGGCGACATCTATGCACCAGTGTCTGGTGAAGTTGTTGCAGTGAACGATGCTGTGACCGACGCGCCTGAATCCATCAATACCGATGCATTCTCTGCTTGGTTGTTTAAATTGAAGCCAGCTAACATTGCGGATGTTGATGCTTTGATGAATGCCGAAGCTTACGCAAAAAATATTGGTTAATCAGTTCAGACTGTGGCACTGACGGTAGATCCGTCAGTGCGTTGTTTGCGCGTCGCTTTTCCCATCTCCTCTGTCTGCCCATATCATGACCCGTCCTTCATTACACCAATTGGAAGCACAAGATGCTTTCATCGCTCGCCATATTGCGCCATCCGATGCTGAACAAGCAAAAATGCTGGAAGTGCTTGGCTATTCCAATCGCACCGCGTTGATCGATGCGATTGTGCCGGCGAATATTCGTCGCCACGATGTATTGCCACTGGCAAGTTTTACTGCACCAAAATCAGAGCAAGCTGCTTTAGCGCAGTTGAAAGAATTGGCAGGTAAAAACCGCGTCCTGAAATCTTTCATCGGTCAAGGTTATTACAACACTTACACGCCAGGCGTCGTTCTGCGAAATGTGTTTGAAAACCCGGCGTGGTACACAGCCTACACACCGTACCAACCAGAAATTTCTCAAGGCCGTCTCGAAGCGATTCTGAATTTCCAAACCATGATCACAGATCTAACTGGTATGGATATCGCGAATGCGTCGATGTTGGATGAAGGTACTGCGGCAGCAGAAGCAATGACCTTGTTGCAGCGCGTTGGCAAATCCAGCTCTAACGTGTTTTATGTTGCGGCAGACGTCTTACCGCAAACACTTGAAGTGATCGCTACCCGTGCAAAACCTTTGGGTATCGAAGTTCGCACTTGCCACGGTACAGATGCTTTGAATAACGAATGTTTTGGCGTCTTATTGCAATACCCAGGCGTTGATGGCGAAATTCGCGATTATCGTGAATACGCAGCAGCGATTCACGCTAAAGGCGGCATGGTGATTGCTGCGGCAGATTTGCTGGCGTTGACCTTGATCACGCCACCTGGCGAATGGGGTGCTGACGTGGTTGTTGGTAACAGCCAGCGTTTTGGTGTGCCGCTTGGTTTTGGTGGCCCACACGCAGGTTATATGTCCACACGCGATGCGTTCAAACGCAGTATGCCAGGCCGTTTGGTTGGCGTGACGATTGATGCGCAAGGCAAACAAGCTTATCGTCTGGCTTTGCAAACACGTGAGCAACATATCCGCCGCGAAAAAGCGACCTCGAATATTTGTACAGCACAAGTGTTGTTAGCAGTGATTGCTTCCATGTACGCTGTGTATCACGGTCCAAAAGGCTTGCGTCAGATCGCTCAACGTGTACAGCGCTACACTGGCATGTTGGCCGCTGGCTTGCAAGAGATCGGCCTGACACTGACGAATAACACGTACTTTGATACCCTGACCGTCAATGTTGCTGATGCGGCAGCTGTCCATGCTGCGGCGGTAGCAAAGGGCTACAACTTACGTCAAATCAGCGCTACACAGGTTGGTGTGTCCTTCGACGAAACTGTGAGTCGTGATGATGTAGCTAATATCTGGACTATCTTTGCCTTGGGTAAAGCTGTACCAGACTTCAATACAGTCGAAGCAAAAGTCAGCAATGGCGCAGATGCAATTCCAGCATCCTTGATCCGCAGCAGCGAATTCCTGACACATCCAACGTTCAATCGTTATCACGCCGAACATGAAATGTTGCGTTATTTGCGTAGCCTGTCCGATAAAGATCTGGCGTTGGATCGCAGCATGATACCGCTCGGCTCTTGCACCATGAAACTCAACGCGACCAGCGAAATGATCCCAGTGACCTGGCCAGAGTTCTCCAATATCCATCCGTTTGCACCAAACGATCAAACTATTGGATATCGCGAGATGATCGATCAGTTGGAAGCAATGTTGTGCGCGGCGACTGGTTATGCAGCTGTTTCTCTGCAACCAAATGCAGGTTCACAAGGTGAATACGCAGGTTTGTTAGTCATTCAGGCGTACCACGCGTCTCGTGGTGAAGCGCATCGTAATATCTGTTTGATTCCATCTTCTGCGCACGGCACTAACCCTGCTTCTGCCGCGATGGTTGGTTTAGAAGTAGTCGTTGTTGCATGTGATGAGCGCGGTAACGTTGATCTGGTGGATCTGCAAGCGAAAGCTGAAAAACACAGTACCAATCTGGCAGCAGTGATGGTGACCTATCCTTCAACACATGGCGTGTTTGAAGAAGGTATCCAGCAATTGTGCGACATCGTGCATAGCCACGGTGGTCAGGTCTACGTTGACGGTGCGAACATGAACGCGCTGGTCGGCGTTGCAGCGCCGGGTCATTTTGGTGGTGACGTCAGCCATTTGAACTTGCACAAAACGTTCTGTATTCCTCATGGTGGTGGCGGTCCAGGCGTCGGTCCGGTTGCTGTTGGGGCGCACTTGGCAAAATTCTTGCCAAACCAAAAATCGACTGGCTATTTGCGTGGTGAAGCAGGTATCTCCGCTGTGAGTGCGGCACCATTTGGTTCTGCCAGCATTTTGCCTATCTCATGGATGTATATCGCCATGATGGGGGCTGAAGGCTTGAAAGCAGCGACTGAGACGGCGATTCTGGCAGCTAACTATATCGCTAAACGCCTTGCGCCACATTATCCAGTACTGTATTCAGGCCATGATGGTCTGGTTGCGCATGAGTGCATTCTGGATCTGCGCCCATTGACAGATGCAACAGGCATCAGCAATGAAGACGTGGCAAAACGTCTGATCGACTTTGGTTTCCATGCGCCAACCATGAGCTTCCCGGTTCCTGGTACGCTGATGATAGAACCAACAGAAAGTGAATCCTTAGCTGAGTTGGATCGTTTCATTGATGCGATGATTGCCATCCGTGAAGAGATCGCGAAAGTCGCAAGTGGTGAATTTGATGCGAAAAACAATCCGCTCAAACATGCACCGCATACAATCGAAACCTTGATCTCTGGCGAATGGGATCGTCCATATAGCCGGGAAACAGGGGCTTATCCAGTGGCGACTTTGCGTCATCAGAAGTACTGGGCACCAGTTGGACGGGCAGATAATGTCTACGGTGATCGCAATTTATTCTGCTCCTGCGTACCGCTATCAGATTATCAGTAAGGTCAATGATCTGTATTGATACCGTACTGTTTTTAGTGGTATTAAATCGATAAAAAGCGCGTAACGTCCTACAGGCGTTACGCGTTTTTTTTGGTGAGACAAAATCGCTTTAAAATGAATGCAATTTCATTCTAGCTTCATCAAGCACTGAATTAATCACTGAATCAATCAATGATTTAATCAATGAATTAATCAAGCCGGAAATATGGAAAACCGAATTGAATTATGAGGCGATTTGATTTCGTCCGGCGTCTTTCGCTTTGTATAGAGCAATATCTGCAGCGTTGATTAATTGCGCGCTATCCTGACCAGGGGCGAGGCTGGCGACGCCGAATGAGCCGGTAATATGTGGCATCGCTTTGCGATTGTCAGGGAAAACTCTGGTCTTGGCGAGCTTAGTGCATAAACGTTGTGCAACGCCAAGGGCTGCTTTCAGAGATGTTCCCGGTAAAATGACGATCATTTCTTCGCCGCCAAAACGTGCAGCAAAATCAGTTGGTCGCAAGCCCGCATTCAGGACTTTGGCAGCGGTCTGCAAAGCGTCGTCGCCTAACAGATGCCCATGTTCATCATTGAAACGCTTGAAATGATCAAGATCGACCATAATGACGCTGAGTGGGTTGCCCATCGCCTGTCCATTTTCTACCATGCCCGGCAACTGCGCATTGAGCCAAGCCCGATTGTGTAAGCCGGTAAGTCCATCTACCATCGATAATTGACGGTAAAACTCTCCAACTTTTTGCCGGCTACGAATTTGCGCATTTGCAGCCCGAATTCGAAACGACAGAAGTTGTAAGAGGTTGCGCGCTACTCCATTTAGCTCATCAATAAGACGCCACAAGATATCAGCTTCAATCACCAGCAGTTCACTATCTGTCAGAGCAGAAATAGTTGCTGAGTGAATTTCTTCATCCAAAACAGAAATTTCGCCGACGCATTCGCCAGGTAGGTACTGCGTAATTGAATTTTCAATGTGGTTATTATCTTCATTGAGTTTGGTAACACCGAGTGATCCGCAAAGCACAATATAAAGCCGGGAGCCTGAACTATTCGCGTCAAGCACGACTTGCCCTTTAGTTGCTTTGACGATAGGGCAGTCTTTAATAATATCGTGACTCAATAGCAGATTTGCCTGATCAAGATCGCGAAATAAATGGATGTCTTCAATTCGATATGCTGCATTTTTGAAATACATCAGTTGTTCCAAAATTGTTTTATCCAGGTACATGAGTCAACGTATGTTCAAATGAAAATATGGTTCAAAGCGTCAAATCGCATTTCAGTTTCTTTGAAAATAGCGATGTACTCGGCTTCACTAAGTCCTAGCGTATCCCAAGCGTGTTGAGACATCAAGGGGACGAGCTCATTTTCTTCTTGTGCTAAATCTAAAGCGTGGACGATTGCGTTTGCAATGTGTACTACTGGTGCTAACGAGTGTATGCCGCGGATGTCAGGTTGATGATGTCCTTTGATAGCATCTTGCACCGCGTCCGCGAAATGCCATTGTTGGGCTAAGGCGAGGCCAGCTTCAATGTGATCCGTGCTTAGAATATGCCGTTCAGCTTCGATCAATTCACAATCGTTCAGACTTTTATAGTGAAGTACTTCTCCATATTCACGTGGGAAATAAATGACCAGAACCAAGCGACCAATGTCATGAAGGAGCCCAGCTGTAAATGCAAAGTCATGCTTCATGTGGAGCGCGCGCGAAATGAGTTCAGCGCAATTTGCAGTGGCGATACTGTGACGCCAAAACGCACGAAAATTAAATTCCGGACAGTTGGAAGCAGGAAAACGATTGACCATGATCGTCATGCGTATCAGGTTTTTGATATTCTGCACACCGAGCAAAGCTGCCGCCTGCTGAATGGTGACGACGCGGGAATTAATGCCGAAATGCGAGGAGTTTGCTAGTTTAAGCACTTTTGCGGTCAGTGCATGATCCATCGCAATTTTTTCGCTAATCGATTCGAGACTGCTATCATCATTGTCTAGTTCGAAAAGCAGCTCTTGAGCAACTTCTGGTAAGGTCGGCAAATCCTTAATGTGCCTGATAATCGTATCAAGTCGGGAGCGTTGTTCGTCATCCTTACTCATGATAGCTGCCCTTCGCGATAATGAACGAGGTATGTTTTCAGTGAACTCGCCGGTTCTTTATCTTCTTGTGAGCGAAATAAATGATGTATTCGATGCAGTTTGGATTCTTGTTCTTTCTTAACGTCAAGTTCGTCGGATATTTCCATCTCTATGCTGAGTTGATGTACTTGATGATGTGCAATCGAGTGCAACATGGACGCCGTTAAAACTGTTCCCATTGGAAGTAAAATGTGTCCGACTTTATCCAAAAGGTCATCTGCCAGCACCATTCCTTCGGATATCTTCGCCAGCGGCAGGTAATGACTATGTTTGCTCATACCACATGCTCCATTTGAATGTCGGTTGATAGCGGTTGATGGTGGTTGCTGTCACTTTATCTGACTCACCCTGCGATTGCCTAAGGAGTTTAAGCGTTTCCCGAGTCAATTAAATTTAGCCAAATTTTTATATAATATCAAATAATATTATTAAAATAGCAAAAAAATCACAAAAAAAATCGCAAAAAATATCGATGTTTTTCTTTTTTTACTCAAACCTCATTCAGGATGAAGGCATCACCGCGAGGCATAACATACTAGTCGCCAATCGGGGTGCATTGTGATAAACCTGATTGACCCATGTCGTCCACAGTTACAATGACATGTTTATTTGTCAGTATAGCGCTCCTGGAACGCGTAAAAAGTTCTTTCGTGCAAAAGCAGAAGAAAATAGTATTTTTTTGTGAAAACGAAGTTTAATTTGTTCTACCTCATTTATTTTTTCATTCTAAGTAAAAACGATGTCTTCAGCAAAAAAATTCTTACTCCATCGCCCGCGTCTGGTTTCGGCTTTTACCTTGGCTATTATCGCGTTTTTCTTTTTACCCGAAACATGGTTGTGGACGACCCGAGCGTTGTTTGCCTGGAATCTTGCCGTGTGGTCGTATTTGGTGTTGATGGGGTGGTTGATGATGCGTGCGAATAATCATCGGGTTCGTGCTATGGCTATTCGGGAGGATAAAAATGCTGTGACTGTCTTAGTTTTGATTTCATTATGCGCAGTGATTAGTGTGGGAGCGATTGTCGTTGAATTGGCCGGTTCCAAAGATCTGAGCGCTGACGTCAGGGCGTTCAAATATCTATTTACCGGGATGACAGTTCTCGGTTCATGGCTTTTAGTCGCAGTTGTATTTTGTTTTCATTATGCATTATTGTTTTACCGTTCATCTGACGATCTGCGTGCTTTACGTTTTCCGGATGATGAACAGATGCCAGATTTTTGGGATTTTTTGTATTTCTCCTTCACCATTGCGGTCGCAGCTCAGACCTCGGATGTTGCAGTTATGTCGAGGAGTGCGCGTAAAACCGTGCTTGCACAGTCAGTACTGAGTTTTTTCTTTAATGTTGCAGTCTTGGGATTTTCGATCAATATTGCTGCAAGTTTGGTCGGTAATTGAGTGCACTCCCTGCGTTGCTTGTCTCAAGAGATGACGTAATTTAGGCGGCGGAAAAGAAAATGCCACTTGAAGTGGCATTTTTTGTCAATTCTGATGACGATTTATTTTGGTATGAAATTCGTTCTGTAAATTGGATATTGTTGATACTCTTGGTCCCAGGAAGAGTGGCGACGGGCAAAAAACTCAAGGCGCGCTTCCGGACTTTTTGCGAACGCTTTATCCTTGTTTAACTTTTTTTCAAACGCCATTTTTAATGCAGGATCTGCGGCCAATTGTTCGCGTGCGACATCTTCGGCAACATAGGCTTCCATATATTCTTTTCTCTCAAAATTATTATTGAAGTATCCCCAACTTACCAAAGAATCAGGCGATGCTGGCTCCAACATGGCGGCGAGCAATGCCGCTTTAGGTTGAGCGATAGGAATAAATAGTGCGCCTTTACCAAACGAATGTTGGCTATTCGCCCATTCGCCTTGTAGTTTCAGCATTTGATGACTTTCGTTGGATATTGCTGCGATCTCGGCACTACTTGTTTTGAATCGTTCTACCTCAATGTCGCTTAAGCCATTGGTTAATGATTCAAATTGAATGCCGTGTACGCGTAATTTTTCAATGACTAGTTTTGCGTAAGCAGCTGGGACAAGATAACCGCCTTGAGGAAGTTTAATCAGAACGTCTGGAGCCACTTCGGCATGTAGTTTGACTTTCCAGATTTGAGGAGTATTTTCGTCGTAGCGCGTCATTAGTGCGCCTGAAATGTCGGATGGTCTTCTTGTGTACGCGTAACCGTGGAAATCAATTGTTTGAAAATTATCTGTGTTTTTATAGGTGAGCGGAATGATCTGCCCAGCGGAACTCACTGTACGCATGTCGGCTTCAAGGGCTTGTTTTCGCCATTCAGTACCGTTTTTTGCGACCTGGTCTAATACTGAAATAATTGTGTTTCTGGTGATGCGAACGCGAGTTGCATAGTCTTTCCAGGAATGTGTTTCGACTAAGATACCAAAACGGTTTCTGAGTTGAAAATAGCCATGAGAAAAGCGTGGTGTCGGTACTTTGTCAATGAAACCAGACATTGGGTCATCTTCTTTGTCAAAGGCCATATAAAATGGCAAGGGGAGTGAGCCTTGTGCTGCCAGATCAGCAATGACGTTGCGTTGAAAAATTAGACCAGTTTGTTTCAATACCGAATCGCCAGCCAATGATGGTTCAATCTGTATTGAAATATCATGTTCAAATTTCGCCCCATCTGTGACGTGTAAATCGACGACCACCAGTGGGTCCCATTGATTGATTAACCTTAGCATCGCCTGCATTTCTGGCGTATCGGCTTTGAGGTAATCGCGATTGAGATTGAAATTTTGTGCCGATGTTCGCCAGCCCATTTCTTCAGGGCCTCGTTGGTTAGGTCGATTCCATTTGGCGAATCGTTCATGTCCGTCAACGTTGAAAACGGGGACAAAAATAAACACTTGTTTGTCCAAGGCGTTTTTAGCAGCGGTATTATCCAACGCTTCTTTCAAAGTCTGAAAACCAGCATCTTTACCGTCTATTTCCCCGGCGTGTATCCCACCTTGTATCAAGGTCACCGGTATTTGCTTATCTTTTGCAGAATAGGGCACGAAGGCATTGGTGCGCGTGGCTATCAAAGCCATCATCGGACGACCCTCGGCGGTTCTGCCAAATTCTTGACAACGGACGGTCTTGGGATAGTTTTTTTGAAAATTACGGCACAAAGTTTCTACTTCTTCGTAACGACCGGTTTGCCGATAGGAGGTTTGTTGTGCAGTAGTACTGAGATTTTCTAATGCGAAAATCGAATTGCTGGTGAGGGCAAGTGCAAGATAGATAGTCAGACGTTTTATCATTTTTGCGAGTGTAAGATGTGGTTTGGATCATGCTTTGAAAATCAACCAAACATCTTACACTAAGCGTTGCCGTAAAAATATTTCCTATTGTGTAATTTGATTCTTTACACGCTGTTGCCACCAGCTCACTTTGCCGATCAGTTCCTCTTCGTCTAAGCGAGTCAAACCGCGATTGAACATTAAACATTGACCATGCACCCAAACATGTGAGACTTGGTCCCGACTCGCGGCATAGACAATTTGTGAAATCGGGTCGTATAAGGGCTGGGTTTCTATGGCACTGAGATCGATCGCAATCACATCAGCCAGTTTTCCAGGCATTAAACTGCCAATTTCCTGATCCATTCCCAGTGCTTTTGCGCCTGATAATGTTGCCATTTTTAATGCGGCGTGCGCATTCAGAGCCGTCGGATTATTGGATTGTGCTTTAGCGAGCAGAGCCGCCATGCGCAGATCGCCAAGTAAATCTAATTTGTTGTTACTTGCGGCACCATCGGTGCCGATGCCAACATTGATGCCAGCCATCTGCATTGCATAAACAGGTGCGAAGCCAGACGCTAATTTGAGATTGCTGGCTGGATTGTGGGCAACATGAACACCGGTTTGTGCGAGCATGACGATTTCTTCATCGTTGGCATGTACCATGTGCGCCGCAATCAGTTGATGGCTCAATAGCCCGAGATTATGTAGTCGCTTTAATGGTCTTATACCGTATTGTTTCAGGCTATCGTTGATTTCCTGAGACGTTTCATGGATGTGGCAATGGATGCCCATATTGTGTTGCTCAGACAGCGCGATAATTTTACGGAAAGTTTCATCGGCAACAGTATAGGGGGCATGAGGTGCCAATCTAAAGGTCACTCCTTGCTGGTTGTCAAATTCAGACTTCGCCGCAATAGCTTTGGCTAAATACTCGTCGGCATTTTGGGCGTAACCGGTCGGAAATTCGAGCACACTACAACCGACAATGGTTCGCATTCCGCTATGTATGCCTGCACGTGCTACGGCATCATTATGAAAATACATATCGTTCACGGTCGTCGTGCCGCCCCGGAGCATTTCGCCCATCGCATAAACAGTGCCATCGAATACAAAATCATCGTTGACATGTTTCTTTTCTGCAGGCCAGATATGATCGTTGAGCCAATCCATAAGTGCCAGATCATCCGCCAGACCGCGCAAAAGGCTCATTGCCGAGTGTGCATGCAAATTAACAAACCCGGGTAAGAGGGCGTGTTTATCCAGAATGATATGATTTGCATCCGGATACCTTTGCCTGGCGTCGGATTCTGGCAAAATAGCGATGATTTTCTCATCTTGCATAACCAGAGTGTGCTTAAGCAATACAGACGCCTCAGGTTCTATCGGTATGAGATAAGCAGGATGAAGGCAAGTTATTTGTGTCATAGCAGTCCTCGGGTTGGTTTTTGCATTATAGCTTTCTTAAGAATGTGCGTTAAATTTAGCGAGATTTTTTCTCTAAAACGGAGATTTTATGGATCTAACATTTTCTACACCTTCGGTTCCAGTGATTCCGGTTGCTGGCTCACAGGATTTTTTTCCTGTCCATAGGATCTATTGCGTGGGTCGAAATTATGCTGAGCACTCAAAAGAAATGGGTGGAACTGGCCGTGAGGCGCCTTTCTTCTTTATGAAACCTGCAGATGCGGTTTTGCCAGTTGCGCCAGGCACCCTCGGACAAATGCCATATCCCTCGAAGACGAATAATCTGCACCATGAGGTTGAATTGGTTGTTGCTATCGGAAAAGCAGGCTCCGATATCTCGGTTGAAGAAGCGGGGCAGTATATTTGGGGATATGCGGTCGGCCTTGATATGACTCGACGTGATTTACAGGCTGAGTCTAAACAGCAAGGCCGTCCGTGGTGTACTGCTAAAGGGTTTGATTATTCAGCACCCATAAGTGCCATCTATGCGGCGACCGGACTACAAAATATTGAATCAGCAGAGATTAAGCTCACGGTGAATGGCTCCTCTCGTCAACAGAGTGAAATCAATAAAATGACCTGGAATGTGCATGAAATCATAGCGCAACTTTCGCAATTTTATGCATTGCAGCCTGGCGACTTAATCTTCACTGGTACGCCAGAAGGCGTTGGAGCAGTTCAACGCGGCGATATTCTCGACGCCGCTATTGAAGGCTTAGGTAATCTGCGAGTTGAAATTATCTGAATCTGAGACTGACGAGACGTTTAATTCACTGCGTCAGGGGCTTATTTTTTCAAGGCAATTATTGCTTTGTGATGCAATAGGTTGACGATGGTCGAACTGGTTAAGTGATAAAAAAGTAATAAAAAAGTGAAAAAACGCGAACTTACGTCAAATTGTAAGCGTAGGGAGTACGTACGCTCCCACGTAAGTTTTGACCAATGAGAGGGTTAGAAATGAAACTATATAGTTATTTCAGAAGTTCAGCATCGTACCGTGTCCGTATCGCTTTAAATTTAAAGGGGTTGGACTATGAGCAAATCGCTATTCATTTAGTGAAAAATGGCGGCGAGCAATTATCAGATGCCTATAAAGCCTTGAATCCTGAGGCGCTAGTACCGGCTCTAGTTGATCAGTATGAGGGTGAAAGCCTGCTCTTGACGCAATCGATGGCAATTATTGAATACCTCGATGCGATATATCCATCAACGCCATTATTGCCTGCTAACGAAGCTTTACGTGCTGAAGTTCGTGCATTTGCGCTGTCCATTACCTGCGAAATTCATCCGCTGAACAATTTAAGAGTATTGAAGTATTTGACACATACTTTGGGTGTGACA
This sequence comes from Undibacterium sp. SXout20W, assembly GCF_049340285.1. Taxonomy (NCBI): domain Bacteria; kingdom Pseudomonadati; phylum Pseudomonadota; class Betaproteobacteria; order Burkholderiales; family Oxalobacteraceae; genus Undibacterium; species Undibacterium sp. SXout20W. Next base: position 21,353 of record NZ_JBMPPH010000026.1, read on the forward strand.
GAAGAGCAGAAAAACGCATGGTACCGTCATTGGTGTGAAACTGGATTGGCAACCTTAGAGCAAAAAGTGCTGATGCACGAGCACGCAGGTCAATATTGTTTTGGGGATACGCCGGGGTTTGCAGATTGTTTTTTGGTTCCACAAATTGCAAATGCACAGAGGTTTAATTGTGACTTATCGACGATTCCTACGTTGATGCAAATCAATCAACGTTGTTTGCAACATCCTGCTTTTATTCGTGCGTTACCCGCAAACCAGGCTGATGCTGAATAGACATACATATTAATCAGCGTCTATTTGCAGCATCAACATGCAGGTATTTCACTTGATTCCGAATTGATCGAGTTAGTTTGCCAAGTCGGGTGATTTACCAGATTCCACTAAGGCATCGTTTAAAACTGAGATCAACAGTGAGCGCGTCAACTTTGACTTGGTTGTATAACCATCAATGGCAAGTTGATGACTGACGAGCTCCTCGGGCGCATATCCAGGTTGGCCTGTACGTAAAACAATGCGTAAATCTGTTTTACCTAAGTCATCACGAATTACTTGAACAAGTTTCAGGCCTGCGTCCACGGTTTCCATGACCACGTCAAGTAAAATAAGAGCCAAGTCAGCATGCGCAATAATGATGGCTTTGGCTTCTTTTGCAGAGTAGGCGTGAAGGAATTCTAACGGTCTTCCATGAATTTTGACACCACTTAAGGCAAGCAGGGTGGTTTCATGCACGTTTGCATCATCGTCAGTGATTAAAATTTTCCAGGGATGAATTTGTGCCTTTGGTGATAATTGCTGTGCATCATCTTCTTCCAGAAAATCGATCATGTCGTCGGAATTAGATGATATGACACTTTCATCGTGCATCAAGTATTTGAAAAATCCCTGACTCACTTCCTTTACGTGCATTCCTAACATAGGTTTTCCACTTACAGCAATAAAGTTGTTTGTTTCTAAGCCGGGCACTCTGCTGTGTTCACGTTTCATCAGTGTTCTCCCAAATACCTTCGGTTGCATACGAGCAGATCTTTATCTTATGTCAAGATTGTATATTAATCAATAAAAAGTCTGTCGTTTATTTGAAAAATGATATCAATAACAATTTTAAACCGATTTCAAATGCGCGGTCATACTCTAATATTTGATTTCTTATATTTTTACAATTTTCCACAAAGAAATTTCTAAAAAAATTCTCAACGAAAGTTTTCTTTGAAAATGATTGCTAAACAGTACGATGACTATGTTTCTCTTTGCTTCGATAAATAAAAACGAAAATTGTTCAAACGTTGATTTTTTATGCAAATGCATCGCAAAGTTGCTTATGTAAAAGCGTTGATAAACAACGTTCAGTCAACATGCGGTGAAATTTAATAATTTTCTTAAAAGTAATTAAATTAATCGTATCACATTCAGCGTCTGCAATTAATTTTTAAAATGGGGATCAAGCAAACATGACACTGTATCGACTTTGATTGATAATGCCGCATTCAAAATAAAACGCGAATGTATGAACGATTCAATACCATTGTTGGGATTTACAACAAGTCTGTTGGAGCTTTTGTCTTTTTTGTTGTCGGTCATTACGGTTGCTTTGACCATTCGCCAGATCCACTGGGGGTGGTTGTTTTCGATTTTGTCTTCGGCGCTTTACGCAGCGGTGTTCTTTAATGCCAAACTCTATGGAGACATGGGCTTGCAGGTGGTATTCATACTTGTCTCGTTGTGGGGGTGGTGGGTTTGGTTGCGCGGTGAGGGGGGCCAAGACGCGTTGCCGGTGACGAGGCTGTCGTCGTCACAAAAAGTGCTTGCTGTTTGTTCTTGGTTAGTCATGTGCGCACTTTTAGTTTGGTTTCTTAAAACTTATACCGATACTGATGTGCCTTATGCAGATGGTTTTTTAACGGCGGCCAGTTTGTTGGGGCAATTTCTGCTTTCACGTAAGAAGATTGAAAATTGGATGGTCTGGATTATGGTTGATGTCCTATACGTGGGATTATATGTAGTTAAAAATTTGCAATTAACTGCTTTGCTCTATGCGGTTTTTGTTGTGTTAGCCGTGATGGGATTGCGTTCGTGGGGTAAAACATGCCAACAATAGACACGGATTTAAATCGAAAGGATGTCCAAAAAATTGCTATTTTAGGTGCTGAGTCTTCCGGCAAGTCCGCTTTAGCGGAGGCCCTGGCGCTGCGATATAAGACCCTTTGGGTTCCGGAATATTTACGAGAATTTGTCGAAACACATGCGCGTGTACCGCGAGCCGAAGAACAATTTCTGATTGCAACGACGCAGTATCAGCGTGAGTTGCAACTGATGCCAAAGGCAAATGCCTGGTTATTTTGTGACACGGCACCGTTAATGACTGAGATATACAGTGATTATTATTTTGACGAAGCTGATGCAGGTTTGCTGGCGTTAGCCGCTGAGCATAAAACTCAGTACGGCTTTACATTAGTCACCGCGCCGGATTTTCCATGGGTTGCTGATGGTTTGCAGCGTGAGTCACCAGCGGTGCGCCAACGAATTCACGATCAATTGCTGGAAGTTTTAGAAGAGCGAGATATTCCACATTTATTGCTAGAGGGCAGTTTGACACAACGACTGGCGCAGGTTGAGTTTGCCTTCTCGTTTTTGATGCAGTGAGTTTTTCGAAATAAAAAGCCACTTACACTTGTTGTGTAAGTGGCTTTTTTTGTTTCAAAGAGAGCGCCAATTATTGGCTTTCCATCAGGCTCTTCAGATGTTCTGCTTTGCCAGGGTGGCGTAATTTTTTCATTGCCTTAGCTTCAATCTGGCGAATGCGCTCACGCGTCACTTCAAATTGTTTGCCGACTTCTTCCAGAGTGAATTCACTGGCTGTTTCAAGTCCAAAACGCATACGCAATACTTTCGCTTCACGAGGGCTCAGTGAGTCAAGCGCTTCTTTTAACTTTTCTTGCACTGACGCCTGCATCGCCGCTGCCATCGGCGACATGGTCATGCTGTCTTCGATGAAATCACCTAGTTGTGAATCGCCATCGTCACCAATAGGCACATCCAGAGAAACTGGTTCTTTAGCGATTTTGAGAATCTCACGTACTTTAATTTCAGGTAATCCCATTTTTTCAGCAATCGCTGCCGGTTCAGGTTCTAATCCGGTTGCCTGCAATAATTGACGGCGAATGCGATTCATTTTGTTGATCGTTTCGATCATGTGCACAGGAACGCGAATTGTGCGCGCCTGATCAGCGATCGCGCGTGCAATGGCTTGTCGGATCCACCATGTTGCGTAAGTGGAAAACTTATAACCTCGACGGTATTCGAACTTATCGACCGCTTTTAAGAGGCCAATATTGCCCTCTTGGATCAAATCCAGGAATTGCAGACCACGGTTGACGTACTTCTTTGCAATAGAAATGACGAGACGCAAGTTAGCTTCGGTCATTGCCCGTTTGGCTTCGCTAGAGCGTTTTTCACCAGCGATCATTTGCTTATTGATGTCGCGTAAAGCGCTTAATGGCAACTCGACACGTTGTTCTAGTTGGATAAATTTTTGTTGTAGTTCACGCGCAGCGTGGATGTGGCGCGACAAAGTAGCTGCGTAACTTTGTGTGCCTTGCATTTCGTGTTCCAACCACGCAGCGTTCGTTGCGTGAGTGCGTAACATATCTACAAAATAGCTGCGTGGCATTCCACATTTATTGACGAGCAATTCCAACATTTGCTTTTCGGTGTGGCGCAACTCTTTCATTTGCTTGCGCAAAGTGTCGCAAAGCTTTTCAGCTGTTTTCACGGTAAAGCGCATACCCTGCAATTCAGCGGAAATCGCTTGTTGTGCTTGCACGTAGGCAGCTGACTGATAACCGTCTTTTTCGCGTGAAGCCTGCATTTGCTCAAAGCAATTTGAAACGATAGTGAATTTTTGCAAGCAAATGGTTTTGAGTTGCAACAACTGCTCGTCGCTGATACCACCAACATTATCTGCTACCGCTTCATCGTCATCCTCATCGTCGTCTTCGCTGTCGCCGATGGCCAGTGCCATCGCATCATTATCTTCTGGACTAATCAGGCCATCGATAATGTCATCGATACGCACTTCGTCCTTGGTAATTTTGTCCGCAATGATCAGGATTTCTTTGATTGTGCCAGGGCAGGCGGAAATTGCTTGCACCATGTCTTTTAAACCATCTTCGATACGTTTTGCGATCTCAATCTCGCCACTACGCGTCAACAGTTCTACGCCACCCATTTCACGCATATACATACGAACAGGGTCGGTGGTGCGGCCAAAGTCTGAATCGACGGTTGCCAATGCTGCCGCTGCGACTGATTCTGCTTCATCATCGCTCACAGCCGACGCAACATTGTCTGTAAGCAGCATCATGGCAGCATCTGGTGCGCGGTCGTAGACCGCGATCCCCATGTCATTGAGTGTGCTAATGACGTCTTGGATCGTTTCCTGATCGACCAGTTCTTCTGGCAAATGATCATTAATCTCTGCGTGTGTCAGATAAGTCCGGTCTTTACCCAAGCGAATTAACTTGGTTAGTTGCTTGCGGTACTGTTCCAACTGCTCTTCGCTTGCTGCTGCAGCGCCAGGTTTTTTCGATTTAGCACGTGCAGCACGTTTTAACTCTGCTGATTCAGCCGCATTTAAGGCTTGAATTTCATCGTTCTCAAATTGAAATTCTGACGGTTTGCGTCCACGTTTTGCAGGTTCTTTATTGCCCTGTAATACGTAATTGGAGGTGTCAATGTCACCAATGCTGGTTGTCGCTGCGGCTGGACTATTTTTTTCTGTCGCGATGACAGGTGCTGCGATTTTTTTAGCCACCGGCACTTCAACAGCGACCTTGATCGTCGGGATAGCATTTGTTGTTGCGGCGGCAGACCTAGTGCGAGTTATCGTCGATGAAGCAATCGTCGATGAAGCAACCGTCGACGAAGCAACCGTCGATCTAGTAACTGTTAAGGTCGGAATCTCAAGCCCCGTTTTTAGCGGCGCAGTATTGCTTTGCGTCGTCGTACGAACTGTGCTTGTCGACGCCATTGGCTTGAGCGTCGTAACTGGGGCAGCAGGCGCAAATTTGCCTGATCCAATACGTGCTTCACGTTTGATTGGTGATGGCACTGTTTTTATATTTTGCTGATCGGATAGCAATAATTTTTTGGCGAGCTTTGGCGCTGTTTTTCGAATGACCACCGCACGTGGCTTTGCAATGTCAGCACCAGAAAGTGTCAGTAATTCGGCTTTTAAATCGGCACGAATCTCTGCTTTTGTTTCTGACTTGATGACTGGCTCATTGGCAGTGGATGTATCTGTGCCCGCGGTCAAGTTCATCGAATCATGACCTATACCCGTCAAATCTGACTCAGCCGTCATCGCACTTTCTGGGTCAGCTGCGCCGTCATATGCTGCCTCTTCTGGCGCTATTGGATCAAATGGCATTGAGCTCATTGCTTCAATATCTTCTGCTGTCCAGGCTTTTGCTGGCGCAATAATGGCACCAGTTGTTACCGGCTGCATGCGGGTACGACGTTTTGTGATGACAGTAATCGCAGGTGCAGATTGACTGTCATCTGCGCTCTCGGCTGCGGTACTCAAAGGTTCTTGGACGTTGCGCGTTTGTTCGGCGCATTCTTGAGCAACACTCGTGCTCGCGATCGTATTCGAAGCGATAGTAGAAACCGGGCGATTCAACTGCAGGGTTTTTTTACCTAAAGTGAGAGTGGAGCCTGTTTTGGGGATTGCAATAGTTGAGTCAGTTAAGCTGTTTTTCATGTAACAAAATCGTATGCGACAACAAAGGCTTGTCAATAGTATATGGCGATGGCAATGGCGATAGGCTGTTGACGATCATTTTTTTGATCAACGGCCGACACGGACGAAAAAGCCCGCTGGTAAAAGCGGGCCACGCTGACGAAGGCGATTCATTCATCTTGCTCAAACTAGATCTCGGAAAGAGACGCGAGGGCAGAATTATCCTCGGCTTAGCACTTCTTGACAAGGATTGTATGCATTTCCCGAAAAGAAATTTGCCCCAATAGCGCTTGTTGAGATTGTTTTGTTGTAGCAAAGCCTTATCCAGTAAGGTTTTGCGCATATGTAGCCATATGTAGCCATATGTAGCCATATTTTTTCAGCGATAAATAATAAATATTTTTTAGTGCATTTTGAATAAAATCACCCATGGTTTTTTTGATAAGCTGATAATCTATGATTTTCGGGCTGTCTTTTGGCTTGTCTTTCTGCGGAAGAATTTACATTTTATGAAAATCCAATTCATTGTCAGTTTGACCTTCATCACCATGCTAACGGTATGTGGGTTACTGTTTTCGTCGGTCGCAATTGCACAGAATGTTCCTGATACGCTCGCACAGCGGCTGAAAGCGTGCACCTCATGTCATGGTGCAGAGGGGCGAGCAAGTACTGATGGGTACTATCCGAGGATTGCCGGTAAGCCACAGGGCTATTTATTTAATCAACTGAAAAATTTTCGCGATGGTAAGCGTACATTTCCGATGATGTCGTACATGGTTGGTAATATGAGTGATGACTATTTGAAAGAAATTGCCACTTTTTTCTCAGAACAACACCCGCCCTATGCGGCGCCACAAAAACTTGATCTTGCACCTGGCCTATTTGAACGTGGTCGTACGCTCGTATTACATGGTGATGCAGCAAAGAAAATTCCAGCTTGTGTTGCGTGCCATGGTCAGAAGATGACCGGCCTCGCACCGTTTATTCCAGGTATTGCGGGACTGCCGCGTGATTATTTGATTGCGCAGTTGGGCGCCTGGCAAACTGGCAGTCGGCACGCCGCAACTCCAGATTGTATGCAGAATATTGCGCGTAGTTTAAGCCCTGAAGACGTCGGCGCTGTCTCAGGGTGGTTGGCCATGCAAATTATTCCTGATCAGGGTATTGCGATGACTATTCCTACTGGATATTCATGGGCTTTTCCGCAGCATTGTGGCAGCGTTCCTGGTAGCTAAATGCTGAGGCACATTTCTCCAGATTCTCCATGATGCGTGCAGTTTAACTAATTTTTCTTGTAAATAATGATGGCAGCCAACAAGGTCGGTATGAAATGAAGAAAATAACTAAAATTTTAATTCTATGCCTCGCCGTTTCGTTTGCCTTGTTAACTTGGTACATCATCGATCTTGGCTATGTGGTCCATGAGGACATTGCAGCAAATAGAATTTCGACTAAAACTTCTGTTCTAAAATCATCGAACAAAACATCGGACATATCAGCCGATGTATCAGCAAATTTGTTACGCCGTGGTGAGTATTTGACACGGATAGGAAATTGCGCTGGCTGCCATACGAACAATGGCGGTGCGCTTTATGCCGGAGGTAAAATCATTCAGTCGCAATTCGGACGTTTTATTGCGCCGAATATTACGCCTGATCGTAAAACGGGTATCGGTCAGTGGACAGCCGACAATTTTTGGCAAGCCTTACACTTTGGTAAAGCGCCCGATGGCAGTTTATTGTATCCGGCATTCCCTTACACGAGTTACACCCAAGTTTCGCGTGAAGATTCTGATGCGATGTTTGCCTATCTGCAAAGTATACCTGCTGTGAGTCAGCCGTCTTTGCCACATCAATTACGTTTTCCCTATAACCAGCGTCCTTTGCTTGCAATTTGGCGCGCACTCTATTTTCGTCCGCAACTATTCCAAGCCAATGCAGGCAAGTCTCAGCAATGGAATCGGGGTGCCTATCTCGTCAATGGTCTGGGCCATTGTAGCGCCTGTCATAGCAGTCGTAACATGTTGGGTGCAAATGCTGGCAGCAACGATCTGGATGGCGGCGAATTGCCCGTCGTCGCGTGGTATGCGCCATCTTTGTTACGATTGGACGAAGCACATTTGTCTAATTTGAGTCAAAGTGAATCCATCAATTTATTCAGAAAAGGCGTGGCAAATAAGGCGGCGTTTTCAGGGCCAATGTCGGAGGTGTTAGCAAATAGCTTGCAATATTTTTCAGATAGTGACATTGAGGCTTTAACGCACTATTTGAGAGAACTCCCTCAGAAGAAAGAAACTGCGCCAGATTGGTTAGATACCTTGTCGTCTGGTTCATCACCAACTTCAGTGACCAAGCCTGAAATGATGGCGGCGTTGATGCTGCAAGGGGCTGCTTTATATAAAACACACTGTGCTGATTGCCATGGCGCTGCGGGCGAGGGCGTTCCAGGTATCTATCCCGCCATGAAGCAGAATAGGGCGCTGCAAATGACAAATGTGGCTAATCCAATCCGGGTTGTGTTGAATGGTGGCTTTCCCGCCGTTTCAAAGCATAATGACAGGCCTTATGGCATGCCACCATTTGGGCCGGTGTTAAGTGACAATGAAGTTGCTCTGGTGCTGACTTATGTGCGTAATAGTTGGGGCAATCACGGCGATGCCTTGTCAACAGCTGAGGTTAATCGGTATCGAAATGCCCCCGTCAATTAGGTAACAAGACGAAATTAATGAAGTGATGGTCTGGATGGTGTGGTTGAGGTGGTTGATGTGGTTGATGTGGCTGAACTGATTGATCTGATTCGGTGACTGAGACTTTTTCAGTTTCAAAAAAAAACGAGAGCAACTTTTGGCTGCTCTCGTTTGATTTTTTTTCTGGCGCTATCGATATTAATTGGTAATAATCAATGCCAAATGAATGTCGACTTAAGTTTGAATCATCGTTGAACTAACGTTGGATTAACGTTGGATTGACGTATCGAATTATTGTAAAGTCCATTTCAATGGCTTTCCGGTTGAATCTGATACCGTAATCATTTCTTTAAAAACTCTTGCCTGCACGGCGTCTGGCAGACGGACGAAATCGACGTTATTAACGAATCGGTCGCCGTTCATAAATGCCCAGGTGAAAAACTTCAGTGTAGCAGTGGATTTATCAATATTTTTTGCGGATTGCTGCAAAATTATGAATGTCCCCATGGTAATTGGCCAAGATTTTGGTCCAGCTTTGTCTGTCAACATCTCTTCAAAACTACCTTGCGTTTTCCATTTACTGGCGGCGAGTGCAGCCGAAAAACCTTCTGCAGACGGCATAACAAAACGCCCATCGCGATTCTGTAACTGCGCAACATCAAGTTTATCTTGTACTACGTAGTTATAGTCAATGTAACTAATGGAGTACGGATTTTTTCTAATCGATGCAGAGATGGTGCTACTTCCTTTTACTTGAGTGAAAGTCGTATTCCAATTAATTGTAAAATTTTTGCCAAATCCTGATTGCCATGCTTTGCTGACTTTACTCAGATAATCTGTGAAATTGTACGTCGTTCCAGAGCCGTCCTGACGCACGTAGGGCAAGATCGTTTTAGCAGGTAGTTTTAAATTGGGGTTCAGTGCGACGATTGCTGCGTCATTCCATTGATCAATTTGTCCGGAAAAGATTTTGGCAAGGACATCACCGTTTAAGCGTAGATCGCCCGATTTGATCCCCGGTAGATTAACAATGACGACGACACCAGAAATGGCCGATGGAAATTGAATGAGTGCCGATTTTTTTAAATCCGCTTGTGGTAATGCCACATCGCTAGCGCCAAAATCAACGCTGTTTTCTTTGATTTTCTTTATGCCGGATGACGATCCAGACGCTTCGTACGTAATCGTGCTATCAACTGTTTTTGCATAGGCTTCTGACCATATTTTATACAGAGGAGCTGCTGCAGACGAGCCGGAGCCGTGCAGTTCTAATGCTTGAGCCGATGGTGCAAACATGAGCACGGCAGAGAGTAGGAAGAGAGTATATTTCATGGTTTTGTGATGATTAAAAGCAATATTTACAGAAATGACGGCGCGATTATCGCATGAGCTCTGGCTTCTTTCCTAAAAGCATTTTCAGTAATGTGCTTGTCATCTGAAGAGGTTATGCTTAACGCTTGTTGTTTGTGCACATATTGTTTATATTGTTTATACGCGTTTAACCTGGAGGCTCAAGATGGCAACTGTTACCAGCAAAAAAGAAGCACCTGTAGCAAAAGCAACATTGGTGAAAGAAACGGTAGTGAAAGCGCCCGTTGTCAAAGCGCCTTTGGCGAAGACGCCCGCAGTGAAGAAAACACCTGTAAAGAAAGCTGCCGCGCAGGTAGAAGCGAAGGCTGCGGTAGAAAAGCCAGGTTCAAAAGCAAGTAGTGTGGCTAAATCTACTGTAAAAAAGGTAGCGATAACTAAGCCAGAAATCACAAAATCAGTACCTGAGCATACAGAAAAAGTAAAAAAAGCGAAGTTAGTCCGCGATAGTTTTACAATGCCTGAGTCCGAATATGCTGTTTTAGGTCAGGTAAAGCGTGCATGTCTTAAAGCGGGTGTTGAAGTAAAGAAAAGCCAATTGTTGCGTATTGGCCTGGCATTGCTCAATAAAACGGACGTTCCCGCTTTGAAAAAACTGATTGCTGACCTTGCACCGCTAAAAGCCGGTCGGCCAAAAAAGGAAAAGTAAAACGTTCTTGAATCGTTTTTAAAAAATCAACAACAAGCCTTCAAAAATCTGCAGATTTTGAAGGCTTGTTGTTTTTTTGTTTGTCATAAAACCGACATCAATCTGTCATCTTGCTGAAGTAATCTTGCTCTATTCTTCGTCCGTCGAATGAACGACATCTTGAGACATAACAAGGATGATGAATGCGATTACTCACGATACCCGCGGATGCTAATCCCAGTTTTTCTAAGCTTAATCTGAGTCTGGCAACAACCGCCGAAGAAGTGCGGGAAGTTCAGCGCTTGCGCTACAAGGTATTCATTGAAAGTATGGGTTTGTCTGCCCTATCGAATCCAGATGGTCTGGACAAAGACGAGTTTGATGCACATTGCGATCACCTCATTGTCCGCGATACAAAAACACTCAAAGTCGTTGGTACATATCGTATTTTGGGCCCTAATGCTGCTCGCGAAATGGGGCGCTATTATTCCGAAACAGAATTTGATTTGTCGCGTTTGCAAAACGTGCGCCACTCGGTCGCTGAGGCAGGTCGCGCATGCATTCACCCTGATTATCGTAGCGGCTCGGTCATCATGCTGCTCTGGGCAGGGTTGGCCGCCTATATGCGTCGTGAGCGTTGTTCGCACTTGATTGGCTGCGCAAGTATTAGTTTGACCGATGGTGGTCAAAATGCAGCAGCGATTTATCGTAGTTTGACGGACAACGATTTTTGTCCGTTGGAATATCGTGTTGCGCCGCACGTTCCATTTCCTTTGGACGAAATTGATACCACCAACGTAGAAGCGCGCATTCCACCACTGCTTAAAGGCTATTTGCGAGCTGGTGCCTGGGTCTGCGGTGACCCGGCATGGGATCCAGATTTTCATAGTGCTGACTTATTCGTGATGCTGCCGTTGGCAAACCTCGATAATCGTTACGCCCGTCATTACAATACCGGAGATCAGTGATTGTGAAGCCAGCTGAACAGTTCCTCAATAAGAAAATGCACAGAACCGGAAAGAAGGATGTAACGCGTTTCCGGACGATCTGGATTTCCGATTTGCATTTGGGAACAAGTGGATGTCAGGCCTCAAAGCTACTCGAATTTTTACGTGCGACTGAGTCAGAAACCTTGTATTTGGTCGGTGATATTATCGATGGTTGGCAATTAAAACGTCGGTGGTATTGGGATCAGACGCATAACAATGTCGTACAAACGGTATTGAAGAAAGCCAAAAAAGGAACGAATGTTATTTTCGTTCCTGGCAATCATGATGAGTCCATCCGGCAATTTATCGATCTTGATTTCGGTGGTATCAAAGTCAGAGACGAGCTAGTACATACGACAGCTGATGGTCGTCGCATGTTGGTGTTGCATGGTGATCGCTTTGATGGCGTCATCGCATGCGCTAAATGGCTCGCTTACGTCGGTGACAGTTTGTACACGGTAATTTTGAAATTTAACCAGATTTTCAATAACTGGCGCGCACGTGCGGGTTTGCCATATTGGTCATTATCGCAATACCTCAAGCTAAAAGTGAAGAATGCGGTGAGCTATATCACCCAATTTGAAGATGCATTGGCAGACGAAGCGCGTAGAAAAGGTGTCGACGGCATTATTTGCGGTCATATTCATAAGCCAGAAATCCGCGATATCAATGGGATTTTGTATTGTAATGATGGTGACTGGGTAGAGAGTTTGTCGGCTCTCGTAGAGGATGCGCAAGGTCAGTTAAGTTTGGTGACATGGCATGACATCATGCATTCAGTTGTGTCAACGAAGTCTGTTGTAGATCAGGACCAGGATCATGAGTTTGATGCTGAAATGGATACCGGCGTCAGTGTCGTTCTTTGAGCGCAGGCCAACTCTATTTGATGACGAGAAATTTGTTTGGCCTGAGCTAGTTTAGATCAGGCTAAACAAAGCCAAACCACCTCAAACCACCTCAAACCACCTCAAACCACCTCAAACCAAGTCAAAGTAGGCTAAACCAAGCTAACCTGAACAAAGCCAGGCTTTTTGGGTCGTCGTTTCTGCTTCGATGACGCGACGCTTTTCTTATAGCAGCAAACTCACACCAGCCGGTCTGGGCAAGTTTGCGCTAACTTGTTTCGTAATTTACGCCGTTGGCGGGTTACTTGACGACCAGATCCGGCGACATAATCGCTTTCAAATAGGTTTGCAGGTCTTCGCCTTGCCTCTGCTTTTGTGATATCCACCACACATTCCCTTTGCGAATACTGTATTCCTGCAAAGGATGTCCTAGCAATTCACCAGCTAGTTGCCCGAGGTATGGCTGATGGCCGACAATCATGACTGGCTCGCGACTGTTTGGCCAGTTGACCAAACGTAGAACCGCGTCAACGCTCGCATCGGGCGCCAGTTCCGGCGCAATTTTAAACTTTCTTCCACTGGCCAGCAGCGCTTCCGCCGTGTCGCGTGTGCGAACCGCAGGGCTGACCAGGATACGGCAGGTCTCAGGCAAAGTACTGTCTAACCAATAAGCAATTTTACTTGCTTGTTTCAATCCTTTTCCGGTCAATTTTCTAAATTCATCGGTGATTTCTTCATTCGCTGGTTCGGCTTCCGCATGACGCCAGAGGATTAAGTCCATTAGTTGCTTTCCGCAGTTGAGAGGGAACCTAATTGCTGCATTAAGAATTGCTGGGCAGAAAAATTAGCCTGCTGTCCACGCGCCTTTTTACGTTCGTAATTACCATTTGAATCGAGTACCCACGCATTCACATTGTCTTTGAGGTAGGGATCAAGTCCTTCCGCAATAATGCGTTTTTTCAATGCTTTGTCTAATACAGGAAAGGCGACTTCAATACGTCGGAATAGATTTCGGTTCATCCAGTCGGCACTCGCTAAATGGATGTCGTGCGCTAAGTCATTGCGGAAATAATAGATGCGGCTGTGTTCCAGGAAGCGACCGATGATAGAACGAACTCGAATGTTTTCGGATAATCCAGGTACGCCGGGACGCAATGTACATGCGCCTCGCACGATCAGGTCGATCTTCACGCCGTCAGCAGAGGCAGCATAAAGTGCGCGAATAACCGATTCATCGGATAATGAGTTCATTTTAGCGATGATTCTGCCTGGTCGTCCTTCACGGGCGATGCGTGCTTCGTTACGAATTGCTTTGATTAATTGTGGTTGCAACGCAAACGGTGCCAACCATAAATAATCCAACTTTTTAGGTTTGGTCAGACCAGTCAAGTGGATGAATACTTCATTGACTTCAGCGGCCATGCCGGGATGTGCAGTAAGTAAGCCAAAATCGGTGTAGAAGCGTGTCGTTGATGGATGGTAATTCCCTGTCCCTAAATGCGCATAATGTCGCAAAACACCGCCTTCTTCACGGCGTATCACCAGCGCCAGCTTGGCGTGAGTTTTCAGGCCTACCACGCCATAAACCACTTGTGCGCCTGCCCGCTGCAATTTGTCGGCCCAATTGATATTTGCCTCTTCATCGAACCGTGCCATTAACTCGACAATGACCGTCACTTCTTTGCCCAATCGCGCCGCCGTTATCAACGACTCCATCAGATCAGAATTCATCCCTGTACGATAAATCGTCTGCTTAATTGCGACCACGCTTGGATCAAGCGATGCCGAACGAATGAAATCGATCACCGTTTGAAACGGTTGGAATGGATGGTGTAACAAAATATCTTGCTTGCGCAATAGCGTGAAAATATCGGTGTGTGAATATTTTGCAATCGCTTTTGGCGAGAACGGAGGGAACCGTAAGTTGGCTTGTTTAACGTGATCAACGAGCTCGCCCAGTCGAACCATATTGACAGGGCCATCGACAGGGTAAAGCCGATCGTGATCGAGCGAAAACTGCGCCAATAAAAATTTGGCTAAATCTTCTGGACAATTTTTCGCTACCTCAAGTCGAACTGCTGCACCAAACTGACGCGTTTGCAATTCACCTTGTAAAGCCTGACGTAAATTTTTAACTTCCTCTTCATCCACCCACAGATCGCTATCTCGTGTTACACGGAATTGAGAATAATTGATGACTTCCCGACCATTGAATAAATCAGCAATATGAGAATGGATAATCGATGACAGCAGGCAGAAAGAAATTCCCTTCTCCGAGAGTTCATCGGGAAGGCGAATGATGCGCGGTAACACGCGTGGTGCTTTCACGATGGCGATGCCGGTGCCGCGACCAAAAGCATCTTTTCCAGCGAGAGAAACGATGAAATTAAGACTTTTATTGACCACTTGTGGAAACGGATGTGCCGGATCTAATCCGATAGGCGTTAGTAAAGGACGGACTTCGCGTTCAAAATATTGTTTCGCCCATGCTCGTTGCGCCTCATTACGTTCTGAGTGACGCAGCAGGTTGATCCCTTTTTTGGATAATTGCGGAAGAATTTCCTGATTCAGAAGTTCATATTGACGTTGCGCTAGTTGATGGCACTCTGTGCTGATGCGTTCAAGTGTCGCCTGAAAGCTAGGGTGCTGTACCAATTCGCCATCAACCGTATTTTGCGCTAGCAGGCTGGCAACTCTGACTTCGAAGAATTCATCCAGATTACTGCCGACGATACAAAGGTATTTTAATCGTTCGAGTAACGGAATTGAGCGATCTTCTGCCTGGGCAAGAACGCGCCAGTTAAAAGCGATTTGTGACATTTCCCGATCGAGAAATATGACAGACCGCGATAGCCCATTATTTGTCTCATTTGGCGCTGCTAATTTAGTACTTTTAGGCGCTTTTTGTGTCGCGTTTGAATCTGCTGTGTTGGCGTTATTGCTGTCCTCAACTTTTACTAAAGTATCTTGTGTAAGGATTTGAGCGACTTTTTTGGATGTCATATTTTTTCGCGTGTCATAAAAGCTGGTATATATATATCGACCTATTTTAGTTACTCAATATGTCAATTTTATGACAAAAAAGGTGGTAATAAAATTAAATATTTCACAAATATTTCACAAATATTTCATAAGGTCATCGTATTGTCATAATTGGATTGTAGAGTGCAGCACGTGGTAACAAACCCCTGAAAATTACACCTGAGGTAATCATGAACATAAACCGTTTTGTGAGACAATTGATAATTATTAGCGGCCTTGCAGCTGGCTTTTCGTCTGTTCAAGCAGCCGATATTACTGGTGCTGGTGCAACTTTTCCGTATCCGATTTACGCCAAATGGGCTGAAGCTTACAAAAAAGCGACAGGCAATGGACTGAATTATCAATCCATTGGTTCGGGTGGCGGAATTAAACAAATTAAAGCTAAAACGGTCGATTTTGGCGCATCAGACATGCCTTTGAAGGCCGATGAGCTCACTGCAGAGGGACTGATTCAGTTTCCAGCAATTATTGGTGGTGTCGTACCTATTGTGAATTTGGATGGCGTTGCACCTGGTAAATTAAAGATGACTGGTGATCTATTGGCTGGTATCTACATGGGCAAAATCACGAAATGGAATGCGCCCGAAATCGCAGCGATCAATCCAGGTATTAAATTGCCTGCGGAAGACATTTCTGTTGTTCATCGTTCAGATGGTTCCGGCACTACATTTTTGTGGACAGATTTTCTGAGCAAAGTTAATGCGGATTTTAAAACAGCAATTGGTTCCTCAACTGCTGTCAAATGGCCGGTTGGTTTGGGTGGTAAAGGTAATGAAGGTGTTGCTGCCAACGTCCAACGTATTAAGAATTCTATCGGTTACGTTGAATACGCTTTCGTAAAAAAGAACAAAATGGTCTATACGCAGCTGAAAAATGCGGACGGTCAATTTGCTGAGCCAGACGACGACAGTTTCAAAGCCGCAGCTGCGAATGGCGACTGGTCAAAAGCACCGGGTATGTATCTGGTATTGACGAATCAGCCTGGTAAAGCTTCTTGGCCAATCACTGGTGCTTCATTCATTTTGATGCACAAGACACAAGACAATCCTGCTGAAGCGAAAGAAGTATTGAAGTTCTTTGACTGGGCATTCAAAAATGGCGGCGCCATGGCAAATGAACTTGATTACGTTGCATTACCACCAGCACTCGTAAAGCAGATTCAGGACAGCTGGAAAGCAAATCTGAAAGATGCTGCTGGCAAGGCAGTCTGGTAAGTTCGTCTGGCAATAGTCAAATATTAGCTTGATTAATTTATTCTTTAGTGATTTTTGAATGTTCTTGATGAAGGCAATTCGATGTAATCGAATTGCCTTTCGGTGGAAACAACACCTATGCCAACTCTCATGACCTCAGTCGATATGACCGTACCCTCAACCAGTCCAACTATTGCAAGTTCAGACAATGCACAGGCAGCTCAGCTTAGTGACGAAGCTCTGGCGAAAGTAATGCGCCGCCAACATTGGCAGGATTTCTTTTTTCACAAATTGACACTCAGCTTTGCTGCGTTGGTTTTGGTCGTATTGTTAGGGATTATTTTCTCCCTGTTCATCCGTGCGATTCCAGCAATGCAAGAATTTGGCTTCGCATTTGTGACGACGATCGAGTGGGATCCTGTCAATGATAAATACGGTGGTTTGATTGCGATCGTTGGCACGCTCATTACGTCAGTAATCGCCTTGCTGATCGCATTTCCTGTGAGTTTTGGTATTGCCTTGTTTTTGACCGAAATCTGTCCTGCATGGCTCAAACGTCCATTGGGAACAGCAATCGAATTGCTGGCTGGTGTGCCGAGTATTATTTACGGCATGTGGGGATTGTTCGTTTTTGCGCCGTTGTTTGCTGAATATATTCAACCAGCACTGCATGGCACGTTGGGACGTTTGCCTGTGGTCGGTGCCATGTTCTCTGGTCCTATGATCGGTATTGGTATTCTGTCGGCCGGAATTATTTTGGCCATTATGATTATTCCATTCATCTCTTCTGTTATGCGTGACGTATTTGAAGTGGTACCACCTGTACTGAAAGAGTCCGCTTATGGATTGGGATGTACCAAGTGGGAAGTGGTTCGCAAGATTGTTTTGCCCTACACAAAAATCGGTGTGGTGGGTGGCGTAATGCTGGGGCTTGGTAGAGCGTTGGGCGAAACGATGGCAATTACTTTTGTGATTGGTAACGCCAATCAGTTGTCATGGTCCTTATTCGCTGCGGGTAACAGTATTGCCTCAACGTTGGCTAACGAATTTGCAGAAGCAGAAACACCGCTCCACGTTTCATCTTTGTTTTTACTTGGTTTAATTTTGTTTGTGATTACGTTTATTGTGTTATCCGCTGCTAAGTTAATGTTGCTTGGCCTGAGCCGTAAAGAAGGGACCAAATAATGGATGCAACATTGAAAGAATCAGGACGTAATCCAGTATATCGTCGTCGTCTGTTCGTACACAGAATGGGGATATTTTTGTCCTCAATGGCGATGGCATTAGGTGTTGCATTTTTAATGTGGATTTTATTCACGTTAGTATTAAAAGGTGTTTCAGCCATCAGCGTTGCCATGTTTACGGAAAGTACACCGGCACCAGGGTCTGATGGTGGTGGCTTGTTGAATGCCATTGTCGGTAGTTTTATGATGGTCGGTAGCGCCACATTGATTTCTACACCGATCGGTATTTTGGCCGGTATTTATTTAGCAGAGTACGGTAACAAGAGCTGGTTTGGCGCTGTTACGCGTTTTGTAACTGACATTATGTTGTCCGCACCTTCGATCGTGATTGGCTTATTCGTTTATGCAATTTACGTCGCCAACATGAAGCACTTTTCAGGTTGGGCAGGTAGTATTGCCATCTCCCTGATCGCTATTCCAGTGGTCGTACGCACTACCGATAATATGCTTGGTCTCGTGCCAGCGAGTTTGCAGGAAGCTGCATTTGCGCTTGGTGCTCCACGTTGGAAAGTTGCATTAATGATACGCTTGCGTGCTGTTAAAGCAGGTGTGATCACCGGTATCTTGCTGGCTGTTGCGCGTATTTCAGGTGAAACAGCGCCATTATTATTTACTGCCCTAAACAATCAATTCTTTAATGGCAATATGAATAAGCCAATGGCGAATTTACCGGTTGTTATTTATCAGTTTGCAATGAGTCCTTATGACAATTGGCGTGACTTGGCATGGGGCGGTGCGTTACTCATTACCTTTAGCGTTCTCGGGCTGAATATTTTGTCCCGTACATTATTTAACCAAAAATCACAGCATTAATCCGGGCATCGATATGATCACTACACAAGAAAACACATTGAAAAAAGCAATCGAGATTGATGGGCTGAATTTTTTCTACGGTGCTACCCGTAGTTTGCGCGATATCAATTTAAATATTTTTGATAAGAAAGTGACCGCTTTTATTGGTCCTTCTGGCTGCGGCAAATCCACGTTGTTACGCACACTCAATCGCATGTATGATATATATCCTGGCCAACGTGCCGAAGGAAAAATTATCTACAAAGGGAAAAATATTCTGGACGCAGATCAGGATATTAACTTGTTGCGCGCCAAAGTTGGTATGGTATTCCAAAAGCCGACACCGTTTCCGATGTCTGTCTATGACAACATTGCATTTGGTGTTCGCTTGTATGAAAATTTGTCGAAAGGCGAAATGGATGAGCGCGTTGAGTGGGCGTTGAAAAAAGCAGCGATCTGGACTGAAGTCAAAGACAAATTGAATAAAAGCGGCTTGAGCTTATCCGGTGGTCAGCAACAACGGTTGTGTATCGCACGTGGCGTATCTGTGAAACCAGAAATATTACTGCTGGACGAACCAACCTCAGCGCTGGATCCGATTTCTACAGTAAAAATCGAAGAGTTAATTAACGAATTAAAAGAAGAGTATACGATTGCAATCGTGACGCATAACATGCAGCAAGCTGCGCGTTGTTCTGACTATACGGCTTATATGTATTTGGGCGAACTGGTTGAGTTTGGTGAAACCGATCATATCTTCATGAATCCTGTGAAGAAAGAGACACAAGATTATATTACCGGTCGTTTCGGTTAATCACCAATCCTTTATAAAACAAATCTCAGGAGAATCCAGTGACTGGCGAACACTCTTCAAAACAGTATGATCATGACCTTGAAACGATCCGTTCCAAGGTATTGTTAATGGGCGGCTTAGTAGAGAGCCACTTCCATGACGCTATGTCTTGTTTTCGTACTGGCAATGCAGATCATGCAGAAGCGGTTATTCAATCTGACCTTGAAGTCAACCGGCTTGAGGTTGCACTCGACGATATGTGCAGCCATCTGATCGTCAAACGTCAGCCAGCTGCAAATGATTTACGTACTGTCATGGCAACCGGAAAAGTGATTACGGATCTGGAGCGCATCGGTGATGAATCAACCAAAATCGCCCGTATTTCAAAAGAAGCAAACGCGAACCGTCGTGGGTCGCCAATGTTCAGTGGTTATGAAACAGTGCGGGTTTTGGCCGGTAGTGTGGCAGACATGTTGCATCACTCGCTGGATGCTTTCGCTCGCTTGGATGATGCTAAAGCGGTGCAATTGATTGCGCAAGATGCGATCATTGATAATGATTTTCGCTCCATTATGCGTAATTTGATTACGTTTATGATGGAAGATCCAAGTACCATTACATCCTCTCTGAACACGATGTGGGTGGCAAAGGCGATCGAACGTATTGCTGATCATGCGAAAAACATTGCTGAGCACACGATTTATATCGTCGAGGGGAAAGACATTCGCCACTCTGATTATGTCGCAATTAAGCAAGATAAAAAAAATGATAATGAATGATGGCTGCTGATACTACTATATTAATCGTTGAAGACGAGCCAGCAATCGTAGAGTTGGTTAGTTTCACGTTGCGCGCGGCCGGATGGAATACGTTTGCAGTCAATAACACGGCGGATGCGTGGGATTTTATTCAGCGACGTACACCTCAACTTATTTTGCTCGACTGGATGTTACCTGACCAAAGTGGATTGCGTCTGCTTTCGAAGATACGTTCTGATCGTCAGTTTAATGAAATTCCTATCATTATGCTGACAGCAAAGAGTATGGAGGAGGATAAAATTGCTGGTCTCGATCATGGTGCTGACGATTATGTGACAAAGCCATTTTCTCCGCGAGAATTGACTGCGCGCATCAAAGCTTTGTTGCGTCGTAAGAGCCCTGAGCATTCGCAAACTGCGTTATCAGCCGGGCCTGTCGTGTTAGATCCGGTCAGTTGTACCGTAAAAATTGACGAGCAAAAAGTAGATATCGGGCATGCTGAATATAAGCTATTAAAGTTTTTTATGGCACATCCTGAACGGGTCTTCTCCCGCAGCCAATTGCTCGACAAAGTGTGGGGCGATCATGTTGTGATTGAAGAGCGCACCGTTGATGTACACGTACTACGCTTACGAAAAGTATTAAAATCAGCGGAGTCACTGATCAAAACAGTGCGTAGCGTTGGTTATATGCTTTCCGAAAAATAGAAGATATGGGTCGCCAAATCTCTCGTTGGCGGCCTGATCTCTTTGTTCTAAAATAGAACACATATAGAACACATGAGATTAAATTTCTTCAATTTACTTTACAAATTGCTAAAGTAATTGTTAATTGTAAATGTGCGTAAATTTGTAATCGTTAGCCGGTAACGAGCCCTTTTGTTCGGTTTGAGATGCTTCAAAGATTCTGAACTGAACTCTGGTGATGATTATGGTTATGACTATGGTTATGACTACGGCTTTTTTTTTGCAGTTCTTCACTGACACACTCCCCATTAAAAAAATATCAGGGATCTAACATGTCTCCTCGCATCATTTTCTGGATCTCCAATTCGGTTCGCATTTTATTGGTCGCAATCGGCACCGCTGTTGCCTGCTATATGTGGGGCACCGTGGTTGGACTGCTCATCGGCATATTGGCGATGGCTTCCTTGGTTTTAGTGCAATTGTTTTATTTGCAACGCTTGGCAGATTGGCTTGATCATCCCAGCAGTTCACGTTTACCTGATGGTTGGGGCGCGTGGACAGATATTTTCTCCCGCTTGTATAAATTGCGCAGAGGAGATGAAAAAAATCAGACGGAATTGACCGAATGGTTGGCACGTTTCAGACAAGCAATGACATTGCTGCCAGACGGCGTTGTGATTATGGATGATGTGCTGTTCCTTGAGTGGTGCAATCCAGCAGCCGAACGACATTTGGGCTTAAGTTTGGCGAAAGATAAGGGAATGCGCGTGACGAACCTGGTGCGTAGTCCTGAGTTTATGGATTACATCATTCTCGGTCGCTATGACACACCGCTGACCTTGTCGTTCAGGGACAGGAAACTGATCGCACATATCATTCCATTTGA
Organism: Undibacterium sp. SXout20W; assembly: GCF_049340285.1. Taxonomy (NCBI): domain Bacteria; kingdom Pseudomonadati; phylum Pseudomonadota; class Betaproteobacteria; order Burkholderiales; family Oxalobacteraceae; genus Undibacterium; species Undibacterium sp. SXout20W. The sequence goes on from NZ_JBMPPH010000026.1 coordinate 43,000, forward strand.
AAATCGCCGTCAGATTTTGGTGACCCACGATGTCACAGAATCAGAACGTATCGATATGATGCGTCGGGATTTTATTGCTAATGCATCACATGAACTTCGCACCCCATTAACGGTAATTAATGGCTTTTTAGAAATTGCTTCGTTGCAGCCTGACCTCGATATTCCTACCCGAAACGCGCATTTAAAATTGATGTCGGAACAAGGTGAGCGTATGCAGCGTCTGGTTGAAGATATGTTGATCCTTACCCGGCTGGAGTCGATGGATCATTTGCTTCGTACTGAAAATATCAATATGCGTGCGCTTCTCGAACAGATTCTGCAAGAGGCGCATGCCTTGTCAGCTGGGCGACACCAGATTACGCTGGATTGTCAGGGGGCAGATATTCGTGGAAGTGCCGATGAAATCCGCAGTGCCCTGACTAATCTGGTGACCAATGCCATTCGGTATACACCAGACAATGGCACAATTCACATTAAATGGTGCGATACCGCTCAGGGGCCAAAATTTGTGGTGATCGATAACGGAATCGGGATCAGCTCTGAGCATATCTCCCGATTGACGGAGCGTTTTTATCGTGTCGATAAAAGCCGTTCACGTGAAACGCAGGGAACTGGCTTAGGGTTGGCAATTGTTAAGCATGTATTATTGCGACATAACGCCAACTTGTTGATTGACTCAGTGCCAGATCAGGGAAGCAAGTTTTCTGTCCAATTCCCACAATCAATAGTGATCGGAAATTGAACTGTCTCGAATTTGTATAGTTGCCATATGGAAAAAGTATAAATATTGTTATTACTAGTTAGACTTCTGTTGAAATACGGTACACTTCCGGTAATTACTGCTATTTAAACATGTTATTTGCATACTAAGTGCAGCTCGAAGAAAGGGATGTTCAATGGATATGAACGTTTTAGTGCTGGATGATGCGCAAATTAACGTGACTTTGTTGTGCCTGTTACTAAAAAAAATCGAAAAATGTAACTCGGTGAGTTTTACTGATCCTGATCCGGCACTTCAATGGTGCACTGGCAACATCCCCGATCTGGTGATGGTTGATTACATGATGCCCACCATGGATGGTATCGAGTTTATTCGCCGTTTTCGGAAATTACCTGGCTGCCATGATATTCCTGTGCTGATGATCACAGCCAACAATGAATTGGCTTTGCGTTATGAAGCGTTAGATGTTGGCGCAAATGACTTTTTGATCAAACCAATTGATAAAATTGAGTTTTTGGCACGTACCAAAAACATGCTTGCACTGCGTAAAAGTCAGCGTTTTCTCGAAGATAGGGCTATTTGGCTGGACGTCGAGGTAAAAAAAGCGACCTCCGAAATTCGTGCACGCGAGCGCGAGACTATTTTCAGATTATCCAAAGCCGCTGATTCAAGGGATCCGGAGACGGGCGCTCATATCTTACGGATGGCGAATTATTCCAGAATTATCGCGCAATATCTGGGGCTCTCCGATTCGGATCAACAATTGTTGCTAGAAGCCGCACCGATGCACGACATTGGGAAAGTGGGTATTCCGGATAATATTTTACTAAAGCCCGGGAAATTGACGGCCGACGAGTTCACGATCATGAAGCGGCATTCAACACTAGGCTATGAAATTTTGTCCGGAAGCCGTTCAGAGTTGCTCAACGCGGGAGCCGAGATCGCGCTTGCGCACCATGAAAAATTTGATGGTTCGGGTTATCCCAACGGATTAGTAGGCGAAGCCATTCCTTTATTCGCCCGCATCGTTGCTGTGGCCGATGTATTTGATGCCCTAACTTCGGAAAGACCCTACAAAGCCGCCTGGGAAATTGATCGGGCCCTCACTTTCGTACGTGAAGGGGCAGGGCAGCACTTCGATCCTCGCTGCATAGATGCATTTGTGAGAGGATGGGATGAGATTTTGGAAATTAAAAATCTGTATCGTGAAGATAAAAATGACCAAAAAGCGTTTGGTGCTGAGTGGAATTTATAAGTTCCTTTGGTAAGCTAACGTTAGCGGTCTATAAGTGCGCTTTTAACTTGAATTGAGATTGCTTTTTGGTTTGTCGATAGCAATACAATGACCAATTGTTCGATTCTTTTCTTCAAACTGAGGGCTGACAATGAAAATATCACAGGCGGTTATTGACGATCTTTCTGGCGCAGTTGAGATACTTTATCCATTAGGGCAAATTTCCCCGCAGCTTGTGTTTGTTTTTGGATGTGTTGACCATTTTTCTAACCCGTCTTTTTTTACAACGCTCAAAACTGCTTTCCCTCAAGCTGAATTGGTTGGCTGCACCACGGCAGGAGAAATTTCGTCGGTCGCAGTGACGAATAAAACATCCATTGTGACGGCGGTTCATTTTGAATCCGCTGGTTTTAAGGTGGCAACAGCTGAACTCCAGGATATGGAGACGTCCTATCAATCTGGTCACGATGTCGCGACCCAACTACAGTCCCCAGATTTGCGTGCATTGATGTTATTTGGACAGGGTGTCAACATTAATGGCAGTGCTTTGATTGAGGGCGTAGCCAGTGTGCTCGGTACCTCTCTACCGATGACAGGCGGTTTAGCTGGTGATGATGGTGCGTTTTCGAAAACTTATACTTTATCTTCGTCTGGCATTTCGACCTCAACGATTGTGGCCGTTGGTTTTGTTGGGGATCAACTTGTATTTTCACATGGCAGTTATGGTGGATGGAAGGCATTCGGTCCTACACGCAAAGTGACGAAATGCATAGGCAATGTTCTATATGAACTTGATGGTACGCCCGCACTCGATGTGTATAAACGTTATTTGGGTGACTATGCCAAGGATCTGCCAGGATCGGGCTTGTTATTCCCATTTGAAATGTTAAGTAACAGCCGCGAATCTTTAGGACAAATTCGCACCATTCTTGGTGTGAATGAAAGTGATGGAAGCTTGATTTTGGCGGGTGCTATCAATCCCGATGGTTATTTACGATTGATGCACGCGCATACTGATGATTTGGTGGATGGTGCAGAAACTGCGGCGCAAGTGACTATTGAGGGAGCCACACCTTTGAACGGACAGAGCTTGGGCATACTGGTTAGCTGCGTTGGACGCAAGCTGGTAATGGGTGGGCGTGTCGATGAAGAAGTCGAAGCTGTACAAGATATCCTTGGTAGTAACACCGTATTGTGTGGTTTCTATTCCAACGGTGAAATCTGTCCCGGCTATAAATTAGAAGAGTGTAGTTTACATAACCAAACCATGACCATCACTTATTTAGCTGAGCTGAGTTAATGCCGCATAAGCTATCTCTAAGGCAATATAAAAGGTTGCTTGGCATCGTTGACGAGGCACAGCTTGAGCAAGTTTTAACCGAGTTTGAAAGTCTGGCCAAATCAGATGTGGTCAGTGATTCTGCCAAGGCCGCGCTTGGTGGATTTCGCAAATTTTTATCCCATGTCGATGATGCATATCAGCAGGCAGATCGCGACCTCGCATTAGGCAAATTGAGCCTCGAACTGAGTTCGAACGAACTGAGTCAGGCTAACGAGACCTTGCGTCAGGATGCAGAAGAACGTAAGCAAGTGTTGGTCACCTTACGCCACACGACGAATCAAGTTCTTGCGCAACTTGGTAAGCACATTGACGACGACAGCAGTCTGGAAAATTTGAGCCACTTACTTTCTGGTCTGGTGACGGAGTTACTTGATACCCGACGTGATCTTGAGCTCGCCCTGGCAGCAATCGAGAAGCAAAAATTTGCTCTTGATCAGCATGCGATCGTTAGTATTACGGATGAGTACGGAACCTTGATTTATGCAAATGAAAAATTTTGCGAGATCAGTAAATATCAGGAGGCCGAACTCATAGGTCAGAATCACCGTATCGTTAATTCGCGTCATCACTCCAAGGAATTTTTTAAAAATTTATGGCATACGATTCAGTCTGGTAGTGTTTGGCATGGTGAGATATGTAATGTCGACAAAGAGGGGGGGTACTATTGGACTAACGCCACCATCGTTCCATTCCTGAACCAGGATAACAAACCGTACCAATATATTTCTATCCGCACAGATGTGACGGAACAGCTGCAACTGCGCGAGAAAATTGAGGCTAGTCAGGCATTGTTGCAAAACATCATGAATACGCTGGGAGAAGGCGTATTTACCCTCGACGCGGGCGGTCTTTGCACGTTTATGAATCCTGAAGCGGAGAAAATTTTAGGCTATCGCTTTGCCGATGTTGCCGGACGTCGCATGCACGACGTGATTCACTCCAGACAAGCAGATGGCGCCTATGTTGCCGTGCACAACTGCGCGATAGAAAGAACGATCTCAGCAGGTAAGGTCTTCCGTTCTGACCTTGAATATTTTCAACATCAATCAGGTAGATTATTCCCGGTTGCGATCGTTGCTTCACCCATTTTTGAAAATGGCGTGATTGTCGGTTCGGTCTCCGCATTTCAAGACGTGTCTGCGAGAATTGCTGCTGATAATGCCTTACGGGCGAGCGAAACAAAGCAGCGTATGCTCATTGACAATGCTGCCGATGCAGTGTTTGTCGGTAATTCACAGGAACGTTGGACCTATGTGAATGACCTTGCGCTCACGATGTTGGGTTACACAAGAGAAGAACTTATCGGTAGCAATATGTATGATCTGCTACCGTTGGACCAAAGAGGCGTGGCACAAAAAAATTTCTTGCATAGAATTTTAGATGAAAAATTTGTTCGCACAGAAATTCAGTTGTTGAAAAAAAATGGTGATCTTGTTCCCGTTGAAATGAACGCTGCGCTATTGCCAGATGGCAGTATTTACGGCTCATGCCGGGACATTACAGAACGTCAGCGCTTTGAATCTGCATTGATTCAGGCAAAAGAGGATGCGGAAGCGGCAAATACGGCTAAGAGTGAATTTCTAGCAACGATGAGTCATGAAATCCGCACACCAATGAACGGCATTATTGGTATGACCGAATTAGCGCTTGATACAAATCTGGCTCCTGAGCAGCGCGAGTATCTGGAATTAGTCAAATTTTCTTCGTATTCTTTGCTTGGGATCATTAACGATATTCTTGATTTCTCTAAAATTGAGTCAGGTAAAATTATTCTTGAGAAAATTGATTTTGATATCCGTGAAGTACTGGCTGCCTGTCTGAAAGCAATGGCAGTCAGGGCATCGCAGAAGGGAATTGAGTTAGTTTATAAAATTGATATGGCCATACCTCAAGTATTGCAAGGTGATCCTGGTCGTTTGCATCAAGTCATTACGAATTTGGTAGGCAATGCCATTAAATTCAGTGAGCGCGGCGAGATTGTGTTGGATTTACAGTTGGCTCATCATCATGCTAAGTCAGTTGATATTTATTTCTCCGTTACTGATCACGGTATTGGCATACCAGTAGAAAAACAGGCAAGTATTTTTAACCCGTTTAGTCAGGCAGATGCCTCTACCACCCGCAAATATGGGGGAACCGGGCTGGGACTCACAATCTCATCAAGGTTAGTGAAAAGCATGCACGGTGTGTTAGAAGTCAACAGCGTTCTGGGTCAGGGTAGTACATTTTATTTTACGGCCACATTTGAAGAGAGCGCTAGTAAAGGCGAAGAAATAGTGATGCCAGATGTCTCTGGGCTAAGAGTGATGATTGTGGATGATAATGCGGTTAATCGGCATTTTTTCTCCGATGCGCTCAAAAATTGGGGCATGTTACCCATATTGGCGAACTCAGGAGACCAGGCAAATTTCATATTGAAGCAAGCCGAGGAGCAAAACGAAAAAATAGATGTTATTTTGCTCGATGTTTGCATGCCAGAAATGGACGGCTTTGAATTTTTGACACGATATCGAACACGTATAGACGAAATCGGATCGAAGGTCATCGTGTTGTCCTCAGCTGGTTCCCCAGATGACGCACGGCGATGTAGAGAAATGGGCATACAAGAATATGTCACAAAACCAGTTAGTCAGAATGAATTATTGGCCTCCATTGTTGCGACGATTACTGGCGGATCTATGCGCGACGTATCGCATAAAATTACCACTGACGAGATGCTTTCAGGCCTTGCACCTTTGAAAGTTTTGTTGGTCGAGGATAATGTTGTTAACCAAAAATTAGCGTTATCGTTGCTCAAAAAATGGAATCACAAAGTAGTCGTAGCTGATACCGGTTTAGTCGCGCTGGAAAAATATAAGCAAGAACAATTCGATGTGATTCTGATGGACATGCAAATGCCCGAAATGGGGGGCATCGAGGCGACACAACTTATCCGCGCGATCGAGTCTCGCGAAGAAGGTCGTCGACACGTGCCGATTATCGCGATGACAGCGAATGCCATGCCCGGGGACTGGGAGCGTTGCTTGGAATCCGGCATGGATCATTACTTGTCAAAACCAATTAAAGCAGCACAATTGCAGAATTTACTTTGTCAATATCAAAGCGCATTGCCTTTGACGACAACGGGGATAGAAAATATGAATGACGCCAATTCTACGTTGGCCAACAAGTCCCAGGGATTTGATTATCAGCATGCATTAGCGTGCGCAGACCAAGAAGTGATCAAGATCATTGCGCAATCATTTCTTAACGTCTACATGCAATATTTAGCAGAACTGGCAGACGCGATCTCACGTAAAGATGCCGAATTATTGCATCGATCAGGGCATACGATGAAAGGCGTTGTGAGCAATTTCTGTGCGCATCCAATTGAAGAATTAGCGAATACCTTAGAGAAAAAAGGACGCGATAACGATTTTGAAGGTGCCGATGACTTACTTGCCAAAATAGACGCTGAACTGATCTTATTGACTAATGCACTTAAAATATTTGTAGCAACGCAATGTTAGATTTCAAAGAATTAAGTGTTCTCGTGTCAGTGTATTGTTGAGCGGAAATTAGTCTTAAAACCTTTTATCGCAATGCTTCGTTCCACTTAAAACCACTTTGAGACAATGCCACTTGAACAAAATTTGAATCTTGTTCAAGTGGAATTTTTTTGAGGTAGGCTCGTTTTTATTTTTTGATGGCTTGAGTCCGCTCTTGCAGCCATGCCAAAGCAGAACCTGATACGCGTGGCGATAAACGCTGCAAAACCAACGCATGGTAATCATTAAGCCAGGTAATTTCGTCGTCGCGCAACATAGCGATGTTGATGCAACGCGTATCGATAGGGCACAGCGTCAGCGATTCGAATTGCAGGTACTCACCAAATTCAGAGGTGATTGCTGGCACCGTCAGTAAGAGATTCTCGATACGCACCCCCCATTGATTCGGGCGATAGATACCAGGTTCATTCGAGGTAATCATCCCTGGTTCCATTGCTGTATGAGGCTCAGCAAGTGCGGCAGAGATCGATTGTGGTCCTTCATGAACATTTAAAAAGTAACCGACGCCGTGGCCTGTCCCATGCCCATAGTTAATACCTTCTGCCCAGATCGGCGCACGCGCTAAGGTATCAAGCATTGGTGATGGTGTACCGCGTGGGAAGATCGCTTTGGATAAATTAATCATCCCTTTGAGTACCAATGTGAAGTCACGTTTTTGCGCATCTGAGATCGTGCCAACGGGTACTACGCGCGTGATATCAGTCGTGCCATTCAGATATTGACCACCGGAATCAATCAACAATAAGCCATTGCCTTCTATCGTCGCATGTGACTCAGGCGTCGCACGGTAATGCGGCATCGCACCGTTGCCATTAAAGCCAGCGATCGTTCCAAAGCTCGGTGAGATAAAGTGCGGCTGGCGTGCACGTGCTGCGCAAATTTTTTCATCAATGCTTATTTCGGTAATGACTTCTTTGCCTAAGGCATCCTCAAGCCAGCTAAAAAATTCGCAAAGTGCAGCACCATCTTGTTCCATGGCTTCACGAACAAAATCCACTTCTTGTGAATTTTTACGTGATTTGATGAATACAGAAGGATTGATCGCCTCTAGTACGCGCGTATTGGCTGCAATTGCCTGATGAAATCCAAGCGTGATCCGCCGTGGATCGATTAATACGCTGCTGTTGGCAGGTAAGCTCGCCAATGCTCTTGCAGCTTCTGCGTAAGGCAAAGTTTTTATATTATCTTGTGCTAGGATGGCTTCCAATTCTGCGGATACTTTGCCTTCTGCCACGAAAATACGTGCGTCATTTAATCCAATGAGTGCGTGCCCGGCGAATACAGGGTTGTAGCTGACATCGCTGCCTCGCAAATTAAAGATCCAGGCTAGATCATCAACAGTTGAGACGAAATGCTGATCGGCACCGTTTGCGCGCATTTGCTCGCGTACAAGCGCTAATTTTTCCTGCCGTGAAATCGTTGCAAACGGTGCCAGGTGCTCAAATATCGGTGATGCTGGGAGGCCAGGGCGATCATGCCAACTGCCGTCTAATAAATCGATGTTTGTTTTTAAATGAATCGCTTTGGCGGATAAATTTTGCTCAAGAATGCGAGCAGTCATTAATCCCAATACCTCACCATCGACGCCGACGCTCTGGCCTGCTTGCAAAGTCGTGGTTAGCCAGTCGATATGCGAAATCGAAGCAGCAGATGCGATTTTCATCATCTGTATGCCAGTTGGGGCGAGCTCTTTTTCAGCTTGGCTCCAGTAACGACTATCGACCCATAATCCCGCAAAATCTGCTGTCACAATGAGAGTGCCGACGGAGCCGGTAAAACCAGAGAAATAGCTGCGTCCTTGCCAGCGTTCAGGCAAATATTCAGACAAATGCGGGTCTGCAGAAGGAATGATATAGGCATCAAAACCAGCCAGCTTCATTGCTGAGCGCAATTGCAATAAGCGCGCTGGAATTGGCGAAATAATGGCACTGTGGCTGCTTGGGTTGTTCATGACGTGTTCTTTCCAGGGGATGTATCTAGAAATGCTTGTTTAAGGCGATAATTAACGAGAGAAGTATACTTGAAGTGAATTTCCATGCGCCGAATATGCCAAATTCGTCATTTTCTTAAGTATTCACGCATAACTGCTGAATCATAGGCACTAAATTTCTGGATGAGCCTAATTTAATTAAATGGTGAGGTCGGTAGACATGGCTATTTAATGCATGCCCCTTGATGAACATTGTCAACATCTAAAACGTTCGCGCTTCGTTGAGCCTGGCCGGGAGTCACTCGGCAACCATTTCCTTTAACGTGCCGTAAATGATCGCGAGGGCGGATGCAACCCGTCAATTTCTATTAACGCAGTCGTAGCGAGGATTGCATCAGCCCTATGACATTTTTACGCTACCTTGCTTTTTTCTATGCCTTGACGTTGATAGGTATAGAATTTTTGAAAGCTTACGACGAAATGATTGCGGAATTATTAATGAATTACCGAGATACTTTTTAAACGTGCAGATCTAAAACAAGATTGGCGGCCTGAATCGTATCTTCAGGCCGCCAATCTTGTCGGAAAAATCAATAAAAACCAGATAGATCCTTATCTCACGCGCATACCTGGCTGTGCACCTGGCCAGGCTTCCAGAATGTACAAGCCTGGATTGGCTTTTTCATCGGCGGCTGATGCGGCCAGCACCATGCCTTCAGAAATACCAAATTTCATTTTACGTGGCGCCAGATTGGCGACCATTACAGTGAATTTGCCAATTAACTGTTCCGGTTGGTAAGCCGATTTAATACCAGAAAATACGTTGCGGGTGCGACCTTCACCAACATCTAACGTCAAACGTAATAACTTGTCTGAACCTTCAACATGTTCACAGTTGACGATTTTTGCGATGCGCAGATCAACTTTGGCAAAGTCATCGATTTTAATTTCTTCTGCCAATGGTTCGATGTCGGCGTTATGGCCAGCAAGGGCGCTGCCGGTATTCGCGATAGCCGCAGTCTCTTGTGCCGCAGCATTAGAGCCTGCATCAGCGCCTGCAGCAGGGGCCGCAGGTGTCGTTGGAGGTGCCACTGGTGCATCAAACAGTTGATCAAAAATCTTAGGATCAACACGTTGCATTAAGTGTGCATATGGGTGAATCTTGTGTTGATGCGGCATTGCTACTGTGACGTCAGCCCATTGCAACGGTGCGATATTTAATTGTGCTTCGACCTGCGTCGCAAGTTGCGGTAATACCGGCTTAAGGAAAATGGTCAGAATGCGGAAAGCTTCGAGCAAGCGGCTGCATACCTCTTGTAATTTGGCATCGTTCTCTGGTTTTTTTGCCAGTTCCCAAGGCTTGTTAGCATCAACGTAGGCATTCACCAGATCGGCTTGCTCCATGGCCGCGCGTAAGGCTTTGCCGTATTCACGCGCCTCATACAAGGCTTTGATTTCTGGTGCTGCTTTGTGCAAGTTGCTTAAGAATGCATCATTTTCGCTCGCCCAGTCGGTAGCAACGACGCCATCAAAACGTTTGCTGATAAAGCCAGCAGCGCGAGATGCGATGTTGATGTACTTACCGATCAAGTCAGAATTAATTCGGGCGACGAAATCATCTGGATTCAGATCCAGATCTTCGACCTTGGCATTCAGTTTGGCGGCGAAGTAGTAGCGCAGCCATTCTGGATTCATGCCAATTTCCAGGTAGCGTAATGGTGAAATGCCAGTGCCACGCGATTTTGACATTTTTTCACCGGAGACCGTTACAAAGCCATGTGCGTACACATTGTCCGGCGTCTTGTAACCAGAGAATTTCAACATCGCTGGCCAGAAGAGTGTATGGAAATAGGTAATGTCTTTACCGATAAAATGAATCTGTTCAGTCGTCGGATCTGCCATGAACGCATCAAAATCACGACCAGTTTTACTGAAATAATTCTTTAATGATGCAAGGTAGCCAACCGGCGCATCCAGCCAGACGTAGAAGTATTTGCCTGGTTGATCAGGAATTTCGATCCCAAAGTACGGTGCATCACGGCTGATATCCCAGTCGCCAAGTCCGCCTTCGCCTTCTAGCCATTCTTTACATTTATTCGCGACTTCAGATTGCAGGCGATTATCTTGCAATGCCCAACCGCGCAGAAAATCAACGCATTTTTGATCCGACAATTTGAAGAAAAAGTGTTCGGAAGACTTCATGACTGGGGTTGCGCCCGTCAGCACAGAATATGGATTGATAACCTCGGTTGGTGCGTAGACGGCACTGCACACTTCGCACGAGTCACCGTACTGATCTTTCGCGCCACATTTCGGGCATTCGCCTTTGATGTAACGATCAGGTAAAAACATGTTTTTGACCGGATCATAAAACTGTTCTATGGTTTTGCTCGTGATAAAACCCGCTGCTTTTAACTTGCGATAGATATCTTGTGAAAATGCATGGTTTTCAGGACCATCAGTTGAGTGCCAGTTGTCAAATTGAATATGAAATCCATCCAGATATTGCTTACGTCCAGCAGCAATCTGCGCAACAAACTCTTGCGGCGTAATACCGGCCTTTTCAGCCGCAATCATGATGGGGGCGCCGTGCGCATCGTCCGCACCTACGAAATGCACTTCGTTTCCCGACATTCGCTGATGCCTCACCCAAACGTCAGCCTGGATGTATTCCATGATATGGCCGAGGTGGAAGGGCGCGTTAGCGTATGGAAGGGCAGTGGTAACGAACAGCTTTCGGGTCATGTTGATGCACTTTTAGAATTAACGGACAAGGGCAATATTCTAACAGCGAAACCTTAGATGAAAATGGCTAGCCTGGCAGAAGTCTGGTTCGAATGGAAATAAACCTTATAAATTTCTTCAGAATTTTGCTAGCGTTGACGACTTAAATGGAAAAAATAATAAATTGTTAATATACTGAGTTATCGATGGCGTAAGTACAGCATGCACACAGCATGAATACAGGATTCACATCACATCTACATTTCGTTTATTTGGCTTTATAGGGCTTTTTTAGATTGGCGGATTCAATTTCGAAGTGCAACCACATGTTGATGCGATTGTAACTGCTTCATAAATACTTGGTGCGGCGTTTTGAAGCCGAGACATTTTCTGGGACGATGATTTAAGCTGTTCATCGCC